>JBLMYH010000226.1:0-5687 GCA_050258175.1 Hyphomicrobiaceae bacterium | reverse complement strand
CATCGGTGCGGACACCCCCATCGGCCCGCTCTATTTCGGCTATGGGCACACCGACAACGGGAACGGAAGCGTCTATTTGTTCCTCGGGCCGCTGTTCAGCTTCTAGCGAATGAGGGAGGCGCAGAATCCGGCTCGATCAAACCCAGCCGGATCTGTTCGACAAGGCGGCTTGCCGGCGACGAGAATGGACGCCGCGCTCCCTGAAGTCACCGACTCGCCGGAATCCGGCTCTCGCAACGCTTCAGTGGTAGCTGATCCAGGGGGAAACGTTGCTTCAGGCCGTCGTCCTTGAAACTCAGCCTGGCCACACCCAACACCTTGTCGGCATTCAGGCGAACGATGAAGGGCGAAGGCCGCTGCGTGCCAAACGCCGGAATCAGCCAAATTTCGATGCCGTCGGATTTCGAGCCGCCGACACAGGAGTGGCAGACATCGATATCCTTGAAAGTCTGCGTCTCGATACCGTTCTTCAGCACCAGGCGATCGCGCTCGACGACCAGCTTCAGCGTCGTGTCGCAGCTTTGCATCTGCGGCACCCAGTCACCACGAAATTTGAGCGGCACATCGTCGCTTGCAGGCGATGTCGCACAAGCTGCCAGTAGCAGCAGACTCAGTAGCCAACGCATGACCGGGTCATTCCGCGCTCCAGGCCAGAAGAATCGCCGCGCATATGACAAACCGGACGATCGCGCCATTTGGCAGGCTGTGCCGCAGGCGTTTTCCACGTGCTGTCCTGGCGACGTCCCATCCACGCCAGCATGGCGACATGCTGGCCACGCCACGATCCCGAGATCGCCACGCGCAGCCACCATTGCGGCGCCCACGCGTGCCACCGCGGCGTTCACTTTCAGTTCACATTGACGACCACGTACTGGTTGCCATGGGGCTGATAATAGGTTCCCCCGCACATGTGCAGGGTGGTGCCCTCTACCACGACGACCGTGCAGGCGGGCGGCAGGGTGGCAACATAAATGCTCGTCCTGTAAATCACGCGCCGTGTGGTGCGCCGGGCCACGCCCGCTGCACTGATGGGCGTCGCAGGACGGCCGACGACGGCATGGGCTTCCTTGACCAGCGACCATCCATCGATGCCAACGCCCGGCTGGATGTCACCGAAACCCAATGCCAGCGCGAGCGCCATTAATCCCAGTATCGACTTTTTCATCATTTGCCCTCCTGTTTGCCCGTGATCTCGCCCGCCTCGTCAACCGCGAGCGCCTTCAGCCGTTCCGCGCCCTTCGGCGGGACAAACTTGAACTCGTCGGAGGCGATCACCGGCTTGGTATTCCAGTTGCTCAGCTGCACGCTGTATTGCGGCGCCCCGGTCATCCACTTGGTGGTGATCACATACTTCATGGGAAGCGGCTCATTGCCCGCCTTGACCCAGATTTGCCAGTCGACCCTGGGGGTGCGGAATGCCAGATGATAGGTTTCGACCCCACCCACGTAAGCCCTGCCGTAATAGCCGCTGCTGACGACCCCCGAGGTAAGCTCCGCATACGGATCAGCCAGCAGCAGGTCTGCCCCCGGCATGGACAGGCCGGTTCCCGCCTCGAGCGCACGAATCGCATCATCGATGGTGCCCTTCAAATCCTCCTGCACGTAGGCATTCAGCGACTTGCCGTACAGCGTCAGCTTGGCACCGTCGTAGTTCATCACCACGTCGGCAAACCGGCCCTGACGCGTGGCATGGAAACGTGACGGACGCTCGATCACCAGGTCCGAGCGGGCATTGAACTGCAATTTCTGCCCTTCGGTCGTCAGGATCTCGTTGCTGATGTCCGCCGACACGCTGAAGGTCTTGAGGCCGGCGAGGTACTTGGACATGGACCGCAGAATCTGATCTGCATCCGGATTGAGCCCCCCGGCGGCAAACGCCGATCCGGCCGGGAAGCCGAGCACGACCCCGAGCGACGCGGCCAGAATGCCGCGCTTCCATAATGATTCCTGTTTCATACAATCTCCTTGCCGGTTCGGCGGTTGACTAACAACGACTGGAAGCGGAGATGGCGGGCGCCTCTGCGGCGCCGCGGGTTTCCGGGATCCCCGTTCATCCCTTCGCCACGTCGGATCGGGCATGCCCTTACTCTGGAACGGGCTCATCCGCTCATCTTCAGGTTGGAATCTAGTCCAACAATCGACAGAGCGAAATGCGACTTTGGTCTCACCCAACGACATCAGCTTGCGGCGAACCCCTCGCCCCCCTTCACATCCTGTGTCGCTGGCGGGGGCGCCGCCGGCGCCTCGTACCAGCGTGCCTTAGGCACCAGCTTGGGTTGTTCTGCGTCGCCCTCGTATGCCGGCGTCATGATCTGCACGCCGTATTCGTTGAACACATCGAGGATGTTCCGGTGCAGGTCCGTGTAGATCCGATTCATGCCCTGAGGCTGGTCGCAATACACGTTGATTTCGTAGGTGACGCAGAAGTCCCCGAGCGCCTTCTGCAGAACGAAGGGCTCGGGCGTGGCCAGCAGACCCGGCGTGCGCCCGGCGGCCATGCGCAGCATCGCTTCGACCTGGCGCCAGGGTGTTTCGTAGCCGATGCCGATGGTGGTGTGCAGGATCAGTCCCTGCTCCCTGGCCAGCGAGCTGAAGTTGAAGATGCTGCTGTTCAGAATCTCGGAATTGGGGATGACGACCTCCTCGTTCTTGACCGTGCGCAAGCGGGTCACCATCAGCCGCCTTTCCAGCACGTCTCCGATGACCTCCCCGACCTTGATGCGGTCGCCGATCTTGAAGGCGCGCCGATAGATCATGGTGTAGCCCGCGATCAGGTTGCCGATGACCGACGAGGAGCCGAGCGAGAAGACCAGGCCGAGAAGCAGCGATATCCCCTTGAAGGCGTCGGAATCCGAACCGGGAATGTAAGGATAGGCCACGACCACGGCAAACACGACGATCAGCAGCCGGACGATCTTGTAGGTGGCGCCGGCGACCTCGCTGTCCATCCCGGACACCCGGATCCCGCCCTGCTCGATGCCGGAAAAAAATAGCCTGGCGAGCTTCAGCACATAGCGCGTCACGACGAAGAGCACGACGAGAAAGACCAGGTCGGGAATATCCCGGACCAAGGCCGCACCCATGACGCGCAGCGGGGCCACGAGCAGGCCGAACAGCGCCTGCGACCCAGGCCGGGTCCACGGATAGAGACCGAGGACGTAGTCCAGGTACAGGTAGAGGGCGATCAGTGTCAGCACGACGCGCAGCGTCTTGAAGGCCCCATGCAAGGCCTGCCGCAACTGGCTGGCCTTGATGAGATGAACCGACCCCTGTTCCAGCTTCTCGATGTGTCCCGCCAAACGGCGGCTGGCCAGCGCATCCAGCCAACGATAGGCACGACGGACGGCGAAGAGCAGGACCGCGAGCGCCAGCGTGGCGCCGAGGGCATACCCGGAATGGGTCAGCAGCACACGCGGGTCGCGGTCGCTGCGATACGCGACAATGGCTTCCGCGATCCGCTTCCGGTATAGCTCTGCCAGAACGTGCCGCGAAATGCCTTCAAACGCGGCGTCGGCATCGACCACGGCCATCACCGGCCGCTCGCCGGCGAGGATGCTGGAGCCCAGTCCGATTTCGGCTACGCGCAGCGAATCGGTTCGGACGGATGGGTCGGCGGCGATGGCCTGAATCCTGCCGCGAATTTCGCGTGCCCGACGCTCGGCCGGCAAGGCCATCACGCCGCGGACCCGAAACAGGGTCCTGCCATCCAGCGTCACGTCGGCGTGCTCCGCTGTGGCAGGCTGGGTAGTTTGGGACGTCTCGGCGGGGGCATTGGCCTGTGCCGCTGCGGCCCCAGACATCCAAGCAAACACGAACACACAGGCCAGGGCCGCGCGCTGCACGTCACGCAGAGGTTTGTTAAACCAGTCTCTCATGCCACCGCCTCCCTGCGGTACCTGACAATTCAACAGAACGCTGACCGTCGATCCCGCCGCAGGGGCTGCGTCATTCTTCATCCCCATGCTGCGGGGAGACGCCATTGACCCGGGAGCGATCGCCTTGAGCCCCGCTTGCCGTACTGCATCACGCGCGTATTCAATTGGGGCGCGTTCGGCGGTGCGAGCGGAGCAGGTAATCAGACCTGAGGCCTACAGGATAAGGCTGCGGCCGCTGGCCCCTTGAATTATCAGCGGGGGCCGACCCGGTTGACGGGTCCGCCAAGATTCACCCCCACCCCGCCGCTGTAGCCGACGCCCGCCTGGCCGGCGCCCGCACCCGGCCGCACACCGACGCCCGACGCGGGACCGCCCACCCCACCCGCGCCGACGCCGGGAGCGACGCCGACACCGGGCGCGCCCACACCGACGCCGGGCGTCACGCCCACGCCGGGCGCCCCGGCGCCGACGGTGGAGCGGCGGGCGACGCCGGCATAGCTGACAGGCGTCGCGGGGGCCCCGACGACCGCTTCCGCGGTGGCGACCAGGTTGCCCTGCAACGCGGGGCCGATCGCGCCATTGCTGATCCAGCCGGCTGCGGCCAGCGTGAACATGAGCAGGGACTTGCGTGTGATGAATGTCATGGTTGCACTCCTGTCGGTGCGCCTTGCGGCAATTCGTCGAGTTCAATCAGCGCTTCCGGCTTGATCTGGGTTGCGCCGCGCGGCGGCACGAATGTGAAGGCATCCGCTGCCGGCTTGATGCCGGTTTTCCAGCTCTTGACGAGCAGGGTGTATTGCGGCGCGTCGTTCATGGTCTTGCTGGTGATCACCAGTTTGCGCGGGATGGGCTGCTTGCCCGCTTCCACCCAGAGTTGCCAGTCGGTGTCGGCATTGCGGAAGGCGAGGTGCTCGCATTCGCGGCCGTCGATGACGCCGCGGCCAATATGCTTGGCTTCCAGGACGCCGGCAACGAGGGCGTTATAGGCGTTCGACTGCAGCAGGTCTGCGCCGGGCAAGGCGACGCCATGTCCGGCGCGCAAGGCTGCGATCAGTTGGTCCACGCTGCCGGGCGCATTGAACTGGACGTAGCCGTTGATGTTCTTGCCATAAATGCTGGCGGTCTTGCCGTCGAACACCAGTGACACGTCCGCATAGCCGCCCACCCGATGGGCGCGCAGCTTGTCCGGGCGACTCAGCAGCAGCTCGCCGGAGTTGTTGAACTGGATCTTCTCCAGTTGCGGCGTGATCACCTCGATACTGCTGTCGAAGGTGACTTCGATCGTCTTCTGGCTGCCCACATAGTCCGACATGGCCTTGAGAATGGCTTTTGCATCATTCCCCTGCGCCTGGACGACCGGCCCCCAGGCGAAAAGCAGCATGCCCGCAAGCAGGCCGGCAATCGACAGGCGGCCCCGGCGCTTCGCGCTCATTTCAATATTCGTTTTCATCCTGTTTCTTCCTGTGATGATCCAAGTCCAATCTAGCGGGTGCGAGGTGGGAAAGAAATTGGACTTTGGTCTCATCGGGCACAATCCTGGCCCTTCTCCCGATCCGCGCCCGTTGCAGCGCGGGAAGCGCCGGAATGAAGCGGGCATAAAAAACGCGGGCATCTGCCCGCGTTCAGACCGCGTTGTTTAGTCCGGATCCGTTCGGTCGATGATCACTTGGCTGGTTTGACGCCACGCAGTTCGGCGAAGCGCTGGGCCACCAGCATCGACCATTTGTCGAACGCGCCTTTCGCGTAGGCCCAGGACTGGAACGAGCCCATGTAGCCGTTCGCCCAGGTGCTGACCGCATGCGAATCCATCTC
>JBLMYH010000225.1:0-7087 GCA_050258175.1 Hyphomicrobiaceae bacterium | reverse complement strand
ACACAACAACAAAAACAGCCGCCACCGGCGGCTGTTCGCTTAACTGGCTGGGGAGGTAGGGATCGAACCTACGAATGTCGGAATCAAAATCCGATGCCTTACCACTTGGCGACTCCCCAATAACCGGGCGCTGCTCAGGCGCAATACTCGTACAGCGGATGCTTGTCGAGACCTTGCGCCACAAAACCCTGCATCGTATCGGGCAGTTGGCGCAGCACGGCACGCGCCGCCTCTTCCGACCCGAATGACGCAAACACACAGGAACCCGAACCGGTCATCCGTGCCTCACCGAATTGCGCCAGCCATTTGAGATGGCGCGCGACTTCGGGGTAGCGACTGACAACCACGGGCTGCAGATCGTTATGACCCATGCCTGCGGAAAAGGGCGCTATTTTGAGGGCTGGTGTGTTGCGTGTCAATTCCGGCGCAGCAAAAATTGCAGCGGTCGGCACCTGCACCGGCGGCATTAGCACCACATACCAGGCCGGCGGCGCGCTCACCGGGTGCAGAATTTCGCCCACGCCCTCGGCAAACGCGGTCTGGCCAAACACGAACATGGGCACGTCGGCCCCCAGTTGCAGGGCCAGTTTCTCGAGGGTTTCCCGCGACAGATTGGCCTGCCACAGGCGGTTGAGCGCCAGCAGCACCGTGGCGGCATCGGAACTCCCTCCCCCGAGGCCACCGCCCAAGGGCAGTTTTTTGTCCAGCCGGACAGTCGCCCCCACCCCGGCCGGTGCGTGCGCCTGCAGCAGGCGCGCGGCACGAACGGTCAAGTCGGCGTCCTCGGACACGCCGGGAAGGTCGCCTTCGCGCACAACCCGGCCATCGTCGCGCAATTCCAGATGCACGATGTCGCCGTGGTCAATCAGCCGGAACACGCTCTGCAGCAGATGGTAGCCGTCGGCGCGTCGGCCCACGACGTGCAGGAACAGGTTCAGCTTGGCGGGCGCAGGGTAGGCGTGGCTCATTCGTTGCGCCAGCTGTCCGCGACCAGGCGGATTTCCAGCCCATCGCGCGCTACCGTCAGCTTGCGTGGGCGCGCGTCGGCAGCATATTGCAGGTAATCGATCACCCAGCCATCCTGCCTGAGCTGCGCGAGGCGTCCCCATGCGTCGCGCGTGGCCTCGAAGGCACTGCCGGGAGCGGGCCGCGCTTGCACCCACCATGCCAGCCCCGCGACTGGCAGAACGTAACCGAGAGCCTCGCGCGTCAGCGTATCGGCATCACGCGCATGCCGCGCCGGCTGATTGGGCACTTCGAGCAGCACCCCCTCGTCATTGCGCACGATGCGGGCCACCCCCTGCCCCAACGGCGACGTCATCAGCAGCTCATCCCGGTCGTCCCGATGCTGCCACTGGAAATGGCCGGACAGGTTCTGTTCGCCGCTCTGGACTCCAATACGGCCCTGCAGGGTCCAGTTTTCCTGAAAGGGCGCCTCGGTAACGGCTGGCGGGACGGAAGAAACCGATGCACACCCGCCCAGAAACAGCGCCAGCAGCGCTGTTGCAGCGTACGCGCGCATCAGGGTTTGAGACGCTGCAGCGTTTCCAGCAGCACTTCGTTCTGCGGATGGCTTTGCAGGCTGCTCTGCCACAGCTTGCCCGCTTCGTCGCGCTGCCCACGCGCCCACATCACTTCGCCCAGATGGGCCGCGATTTCAGGGTCAGGACGCATTTTGTAGGCACGTTCCAGATATTCCTGCGCACGCGCCAGATTGCCCGAACGGTATTGCGCCCAGCCCATGCTATCGAGGATGAAGGGGTCGTTCGGTGCCAGCGCCAGCGCCTTCTCAAGGAGGGCAACCGCCTCGGTCAGGCGCTTGGTGCGATCCGCCAGCGTGTAGCCGAGCGCATTGTAGGCCTGCGCATCATTTGGCCGCAGCACGATCACGCGACGCAAATCCGCCTCCAGCACATCAAGTTTGCCCAGCTTCTCGGCTGCCATCGCGTGGTCGTATAGCAAGTCCGCCGAGTCGGGATAGCGCTTGAGCCCCTCCGACAGCACATCGAAAGCCGGCGCGTATTGCTTGCCGTCGCGCAACAGTTCGGCCTGGGCCTGAATCAGCCGCACATTTTGCGCATCGTTTTCGCCATGGGTCGCCTTCAGCAGGGCCTCCGCCTCATCCAGCCTGCCAGCCTGCGCCAGCAGCGCTGCCTGGCGCGCACGCGCCGGCACCAGGTAATTGCCTTCCTTGACCGCGGAATAATATGCCCCGGCAGCTTCGGGCTGCTTCAACTGTTCAGCCGCCTGACCGAGGTAGTAGTGCACAGCATCCCGGTCGCGCGGATTGAATTCCAGCGTTTTCGTCAGAAAATCGCGCGCCGCACCGGCATCACCCATTTGCAGGGACAGCAGGCCCGCCGCAAAACTCACTTCGGCACTGCGCGGGAAATCCTTGGTCAGCCGGGTGAACTCGGCGCGCGCCTCGTCGAAACGATTGGCATTGACCAGGGCACGCGCATAGGCCAACCGGACCTCCCGGGCGTCGGCATGCGCGGACAGAAACGTCCGCATGAACGCGAGCGCATCGGTATGCGAGGTCCGGTCGAGCACCTGTGCCCGCAACAAAGCGGCGGGCTCCCAGCCAGGGCGCAGATCATCGGCGCGCTGCAACTCCGCAACGGCTTTCTCCGCGCCCCCGGCACTGGCCGCTGCCTGGGCCACCGCAAAATGCGCCTCGGGCAGGGCCGGATAATCTGCGGCCAGCCGCTCGGTCAGCTCCAGCCCGGCCTGCGAGCCACGCGCTTTTCCCATCATCGTCGCCAGATGCAGAAAACCACTGGCAGGATCTTTCTTCAGCAGGGTGCGCAGAATGGGCTCTGCCTCTTCGAGTTTGCCAGCGTTTAGCAGCAGTACGGCCAGGGTCTGCTGCGCGCGCTCCGAATCCGGCGCGGCCGCCACCCAAAGGCGCGTGGCCTCCAGGGCGCCCGCCGGATCATGGGCGAACAAGGAAATCTCGGCAGCGCGACGGGCGATACGCGGGTCGTGCGTCTGCCGCGCCAGGTCGAGATAGGTCGATTGGGCAATGCCGATCTCCCCCCGCTGACCAGCCACCTCGGCCACCAGAAACTTGAACAGAATGTCAGGCGTAAGCGGCTGTTTCGGCAATGCCGCCTGATCCGCGGTATCGGGCGCGGGTGCCGCGGCGGGGGCCGGCGTCGCCACTGCAGCCGGCTGCGCCGGCGATTCCGTTATCACGGGCTGCGCTGCCTTGACGCCGGGCTGGCTGCACGCCGCCGTCAGGGCCAGCGCCGCGTAAAGTGGAAGAAGTTTAAGCTGTGTCATGGTGTGCCTTGTTGGTGGGGCATGCCCCGATTCTAAGCGTTGGAGGCCTTCCTGTATGCAAGGTTCACCCTTGCGCCCTTATTGCGAACGCAGCGCGTCGATGGGATTGAGCCCGGCAGCGCTGCGGGCCGGGTAAAAGCCGAAAAACACGCCGATCAGGAAAGACACGCCCACCGCCATCAGCACCGAGGTGGGCGTCACCGCAACCGGCAGGCCGGCGAGGCGGCCGACCAGCCAGGCGCCAGCGATGCCGAACAACAGGCCAATCCCGCAGCCAATCAACGACAGGGTCAGCGCCTCGATCAGAAATTGCCACAGCACGTCGCGGCGGCGCGCGCCTATCGCCATGCGGATGCCGATTTCGCGGGTGCGCTCGGTGACCGAGACCAGCATGATGTTCATGATGCCGATGCCACCCACCACCAGCGAGATGGCGGCGATGGCGCCGAGCAGCAGGCTCATGATACGGGTGGTCGAGGCAGCAGTCTCGGCGAGTGCCGTCAGGTTGCGTACGGTAAAGTCGTCATCCTGTCCCACGCCGATCCGATGCCGACTGCGCAGCAAGTCGTTGATGGCGGTTTCGGCAGCGTCCATACGTTTTTCCGACACCGCCTGCACCATGATGAAGCGGGCACGGTTGCGCAAGCTGTTGCTGAAGATCTTCTGCTGCGCGCTGCTGATCGGCACCAGCACGGTGTCGTCCTGATCGCGTCCGTCCAGGCTCTGGCCCTTGGCTGCCAGCACGCCGATCACTTCGAACGGCGCCTGCTTGATACGGATGATCTTGCCGATCGGATCCTCGTCGCCGAACAGTTCGCGCGCCACCACCTCTCCTAGCACCGCCACCCGCGCGCCCCTGCGCACGTCGGCCTCGCTGAAGAAACTGCCCGAGGCCATCGGCCAGTTGCGCACCACGGCGTAGTCGGGGGTGGTGCCATAGACCGAGGTGTTCCAGTTGACACCGCCATAGATCAGCTGCGCGCCCCCGGACGAGACCGGTGCCGCCGCCAGGACGTCCGGCAGTTCGCGGATCGCATCGGCATCGTCAAAGGTGAGCGAGGGCGCGTTGCCAGTCGCCACGCGCGCGCCCCCCGAGGTGGTAGCGCCAGACAGGATGATGAAGAGATTGCTGCCCATGGACTCGATCGCGCTGCGCACCATCACCTGTGCCCCCTGGCCAATCGCCAGCATAAGGATGACCGCCGCCACGCCGATGACCATGCCGAGCATCGTGAGGAAGCTGCGCATGCGGTGCGTGGCAAGGGCGTGCCAGGCCGTCTCGAACAGACTGGTGAAAATCATGCGGCGGCCTCAGCCACAGCCACGTCCTCGATCACGCGGCCGTCCTGGAAGCGGATACGCCTCTGCGCATAGGCGGCGATGTCGGCTTCGTGCGTCACCAGCACCAGCGTGATGCCCTCCTCGCGGTTCAGCTGACTGAAAAAATCCATCACCTGACGGCTGGTTTCGCTATCCAGGTTGCCGGTCGGCTCGTCGGCAAAAATGATACGCGGCCGGGTCGCCAGGGCGCGCGCGATCGCCACCCGCTGCTGCTGTCCACCCGACAACTGCAGCGGCGTGTGGTGCGAACGTTCGCCCAGCCCCACCCGCTCCAGCATCGCCTGCGCCTGACGGCGCCGTGCCTCGCGCCCCATGCCGGCATACATCAGGGGCAGCGCGACATTGTCGAGCGCGGTGAGCTTGGGAAGCAGATTGAAGCCCTGGAACACGAAGCCGATCTCGCGGTTGCGCAAGGCGGCCAGCTGGTCCGACGACAGGCGGCTGACATCCTGCCCGTCGAGGTGATAGCTGCCGCGGGTGGGGCGATCGAGGCAGCCGAGCAGGTTCATGAAGGTGCTTTTTCCCGAGCCCGACGCGCCCATGATGGCGACGAACTCGCCCTCGGCGATGCGCAGGCTCACCCCCCGCAGGGCCTGGAATACGCCGGCTCCGGTCGGGTAGTCCTTTTCGAGATCCTCCACCTCGATCAGCGGCGCCCCTGGGGTCCCCATCAGAACAGGCGTCCGCGCGACGTGCTGACGCTGTCCTTCTTGGCTGCCAGATCGGCCACGATGACGACATCGCCCGGCTTCAGCTCGCCACTGACGATCTGCGTGTAGGCCTTGTCGCTGATGCCGGTCTTGACCGCCACCCGCTCCGGCTTGCCGTCGACCAGCCGATACACCGCGGAACCACGTGACTTGCCGGTAGCCACGACGGCACCGCCCGCCTGCGGCCGGAAACGTAGCGCCGTCGTCGGCACGCGCAGCACGTTCGACCGGGTCTCGACGAGCACGCGCAGATTGGCGGTCATGCCCGGCATCAGTGCCAGGTCGGGGTTGGCAACGTTCACCACCACGTTGTAGGTGACGACGTTCTGCTGGGTCGTGGCGTTCAGCCGCACCTGCCGCACCGCACCGCTGTATTCGGTGTCGGGAAACGCATCGACCCGGAACTTCACCGGCTGCCCCACCTTAATCTGCCCGATATCGGCTTCCGACACGGTGGAGTCGATCTGCATCTGCGTCAGGTCCTTGCCGATCTGGAACAGTGTCGGCGTCTGGAAACTCGCGGCCACGGTCTGTCCGACGTCGACCTGGCGGTTGATCACGGTGCCGTCGACCGGAGAGCGGATGATCGAAAAACCGAGATTGGTCTTGTCGCGCGTCACCTGCGCGCGCGCCAGCCGTACCTGCGCCGCGGCCTGGGCGCGTGCCGCCAGCGTCTGATCGAGTTCCTGCTGCGACACGTATTCCTGTTTGAACAGCGTCAGCATGCGCACGGCGTTGGCTTCGGCCAGATTCAGCTGCGCCTGCGCATTGGCGAGGTTGGCGGTGCTTTGCGCCAGCGCCGCTTGAAACAGCGCCGGGTCGAGTACGGCCAGGACCTGCCCTGCCTTCACCTGCTGGTTGAAGTCGGCATCGATGCGCGCCACCGTTCCCGACACCTGGGTGCCGACGTTGACCAGGGTGACCGGGTTAAGGGTGCCGTTGGCTGAGACCTCGGCCGCGATATCGCCGCGATCCACCTTCACGGTCCGATATTGCGGCTCGGCAGACTTTTCCCTGCCGTTCCACCACCACGCGGCTGCAAGGGCCACAACTAGCAGCAGCACAAGCATTCCTGTTTTCTTCATTGCATCCCTTCCTGCTGCGCCGGCTCCAGCCAGTCCCAGCTCAGATCGCCAATGGCCTGCGCCAGCTCGGCCCGCGCTACCCGCAGCCCCAGCCGCGTCTGCAACCGGGTGTAACGCGCCTCGGCCAGATTGGCCTGGGCGCTCAGCACGTCCAGCAGAATGCCGAGTCCGGCCTGATAACGCCCCAGCGCCAGTTTCTCGGCTGCCACGGCGCTTTCCACCAGGTCGGCGCTGCGGCTGTCCGCCTCGGTTTCACTCTTCACGCTGTAATAGGCGCGCCACACGTCCAGCGCCACCTGGTTGGCCACGCGGTCGCGGTCCGTCGCAGCCAGTTCGGCCTGGGTTTGTGCCGCGGCGATCTGGTAGGTATTGCGAAACCCGGTGAAGAGCGGAATCGTCAGGTTGATCCCCACGCTGGAACTGGTGGCCGCCGGGAAACCGCTGCTGTCCTGCCGGCGCGTGTCGAAAAAGGCCGACAGGCTCGGCTTGCCCTGGGCCTCGACGCTGCGCACGTCGGCCTTGCGTGCAAGCAGGGCCGCCTCTGCCGCCCGCATCTCCGGCCTGCGCAAGCGGGCGGCAGCGATCAGGGCATCCACCGCCTCGCTCAGGTCCGGGGCTTGACTGAACGCGCCCTCGTTCTCGACCACGTCGAAGCGGGTCTGGCCG
>JBLMYH010000224.1:0-8132 GCA_050258175.1 Hyphomicrobiaceae bacterium | reverse complement strand
GCCGCAGATGCCGAGGATGTGGATGTGCATGATGGTGAGTGGCAGGCAGTAAGCGAAATGTGGTGGCGGATTATCCCACGGCGGCGGCGCGTGCCTGCTGGATCAGGTGGGTGAGCAGGGCACGCAGCTTGGCAGGGCGCAACGGCTTGTGCAGCAGCGGGAAGCCGGCTTGGCTGATGCGCAGGATGGTGTCGGGCGCGGTGTCGCCGGTGACCAGGATGGCCGGGATGGCGCGGCCGAGTTTCTGCCGCAGGCGGGAGATGACCTCGATGCCGTCGGTGTCGTCGGGCAGGCGGTAGTCCGACACGATGACATCGGGCACGCGGTCGATGCTGGCGAGCCAGTGCTCGGCCTCGTCGGCGCTGTGTGCAGTGACCAGATCGATATTCCAGTTGTCGAACAGCTCGGCCATGCCGCGCAGGATCGCGCTTTCGTCATCCACCAGCAGCACCAGGGCGTCGGCCGGGATCGGGCCGGCCGTGCGGGTGTTGCTGGGCGGCCGGATCAGCCGCGCTTCGCCGGCCGGAACGTCGATGCTGAATGCCGAACCGTGTCCCGGACGCGAGCGCAGGGCCACCCGGTGTCCCAGCAGCCGCCCGAGGCGCGACACGATGGCGAGTCCGAGCCCGAGTCCCTTGCTGCGGTCGCGTGCCGGATTGTGCAGCTGCACGAATTCCTGGAAAACGCTTTCCTGCTGGTCGGCGGCAATGCCGCGGCCGGTGTCGATCACGCTGATGCGCACCGAACGTCCGCGGCGACGGCAGGCCACCAGCACGCCGCCGTCGTCGGTGTAGCGGATGGCGTTGGCGATCAGATTGGCCAGGATGCGCTCGATCAGCAGCGGGTCGCTGTACAGGGTGATGTCGCACGGCCGGAAGCGCAGGCGCAGCTGCTTCTCCGCCGCCAGCGCGCCGAACTGCTGGTCGAGATCGAGCAACAACTTCTGCAGCGGGAAATGCACCGGGCGCGCCTCGATGGTGCCGGCGTCAAGGCGCGAAATGTCGAGCAACGCATTGAATAGCATTTCCATGGCCGCGGTGGAGGCTTCGATGTTGTCGATCAGGGTTTGCGATTCCGGCTGTTGGTTGCGCGCCTTCAGCGCGGCAACGAACAGCGACAGCGCGTGCAGTGGCTGCCGCAGGTCGTGGCTGGCCGCGGCAAAGAACCGCGACTTGGCCTGATTGGCGCGCTCGGCCGTGTCCTTCTTCGCGGCGAGGTCGGCGGTGGCTTCGCGAATGCGCCGTTCCAGTTCGCAGCGGTGCGCCTGCAAGGCCTCGGCCATGTTGTTCACCCCGGTGGCGAGTGCGCCGACTTCGCCTTCGGGCGGCAGCTGGGTGCGCACCGTGAGGTCGTCGCAGGTGAGCCGTCCGACCACTTGGCCGACATGGCGCAGCTGCCCCGCCAGCCGGCCGGACAGGCGCCACGCCAGCGCGCCGGTCAGCGTCAGGGCCAGCAGCATCAGGAATGCCGCACGAATCAGCGTGTCGCGCTTGAACGTGCCGACCTGATCGAGCCTGACGCCGACCTCAACCTCGCCCAGCAGGTCGCTGGGTGAGGCGGTGCTGGCGGGGAACAGGGCGTTGTCGTGGAAAATGGCGGCAGGCAGCCGAATGGCGGCGTGTTGCCGCTGACGGTCGTCGAGAAGCGCGCCGCGCAGCGGATCACCGGCGCTGGCCAGGGTGTGCCCGTGGACGTCGGTGACGCGGGCGAACGCGAGCTGGCTGGTTCGGGTTTCGCTCTCTAGCAGCTGGCGGGCCAACGCCGTGTCGCCGCTGATCAGTGCATACGGCAGGGTGTCGGCCAGATGGCGGGCCGCGCCGCCGGCCCGCGCGTGCAGCGTGTCTTCGGCGGTGGCGAGCGCCTGCGTGGTGAAGTAGGCCGCCATCCCGAACTCGGCCAGAAGTGCCGGCAGCAGGGCGACCAGCAGCATTCGGCTGCGGATGCTGGAAAGCGGCGGCAGGCGGCCGAGCCAGGCGCGCAGGACGCTCACGAACTGTGGCTCAGCCGCTGGATCGCAAGCACGGCCTCGGTTCGGTTGCTTACGTTGAGGGCCCGGAAAATCGCCGCGACGTGCACTTTCACTGTACTTTCCGACATCGTCAGCATGCCGGCGATGGCCTTGTTGGCACAGCCCTGCGCCAGCAGGCGCGCCACATCGAGTTGGCGCGCCGTCAGCCCGCTATGTTGCAGGGTTGTGAAGTCGGCCGCCGCCACCGTATGCAGTCCGCCGCTGCCGTCGCCCAGGCAGGCCGGGACGTAGATGTCGCCGGTCAGTACCTGCCGCAACGCGGCCAGCATCACGGCCGTGGAGGCGGCTTTCGGAATGTAGCCGAGCGCGCCGGCTTCGAGCGCACTGCGGATGTCGTGTGGCGATTCTGAGGCGGACAGGACCACCAGGGGAATGTCGGGGAAACGGCTGCGGAACTGCGTGATGCCCTGCATGCCGACGAAGCCGGGCATGTTCAGGTCCACCAGCGCCAGATCGAGGTCGGTATGCAGCGCGGTCTGCGCAAACAGGCTGGGATAATCGTGGGCGTCGATGATCTCGACCGGTGGTTCCAGCTGCGATAAAACCTGCCGCACGCCCTCGCGCATCAGCGGATGGTCGTCGGCCAGAAGGGTTTTCATGTGGGCGCTCCCTGCATGGCAGGATTCTAGCAGCCCGTCCGACCAGACGAGACGTGGCGAGAACCGGATGGGCGACGACTGACGTTGCCCGCCCTGCCGGCTCGCCTATTTGCCGCGCACCTTGCTCACGCCGGCATCGATGGCGCTTTCGAGGTAGCCGAAGTAGTAGTCGGGAATCAGCAGGCCGACGATGGCATCGCCAGTGTCCTTGCCCTGGGTGTCGAAGACCTGGACGGTGGGCACCATGAAAACCTTGTGTGCGGCGGCAAACGCCCCTTCGGTGGTGGGCGTGCCGTCGAATCCGGTCAGCGGGTCGGAGGCGCCGATGGTGACCTCCCGGATGATGACGCGGCTGCGGTAGGCCGGGTCCTTGTTCATGGGAATCAGGTAGTCGTGCTTGACGCGTTCGCAATACGGGCAGTGGGGCGTGGTGAACACGACCAGGATGGGAACCTGCCGTTTGGCCGCCGTACGCGCGTCGGCCTGGAAATTCGTTGCGTGGACCAGGCTGTCCGCGGCGCGGGCCGCGCCGGACAGCGCCAGGCCCCATGCTAAAATCAAAGCCCAGGCCGCGATCTGCCGCGCGATTGCGGCCGTCCTTTTGGGTGGTTTCCGATACTTCATAATTGGCAGTATCGCGCCATCATTTGCCAAATCAAACAGTTTATTCCTACCGCCATGCACACCCTGACCATTGCCTCCCGTGAAAGCGCACTTGCCATGTGGCAGGCCGAGCATATTCGCGATCGCCTGCGCGCGCTGCACCCGGGCTGCGCGGTGAATATCCTGGGTATGACCACGCGCGGCGACCAGATCCTCGATGTCACGCTGTCCAAAATCGGCGGCAAGGGGCTGTTTGTCAAGGAGCTCGAAGTCGCACTGGAGGCCGGGCACGCCGATCTGGCGGTGCATTCGATGAAGGACGTGCCGATGGAGTTGCCGCCCGGCTTCACGCTCGCGGTGATCGGCGAGCGTGAAGATCCGCGCGACGCCTTCGTGTCGAACCAGTATGAACGCCTGTCCGAACTGCCGCCGGGCAGTGTGGTCGGCACCTCCAGCCTGCGCCGCGAAGCGCAGCTGCGCGCACGTTACCCGCATTTGACGGTGAAGCCGCTGCGCGGCAACGTGGGCACCCGCCTGAAAAAGCTCGACGAGGGCCAGTTCGACGCGATCCTGCTGGCCGCCGCTGGCCTGAAGCGGCTTGGGCTCGGTGGCCGCATCAAGAGCCTGTTGAGTGTCGAGGACAGCATCCCGGCCGCCGGCCAGGGTGCGCTCGGCATCGAAATCCGCAGCGGCAGCAACGAAGTGGCCGCGATGCTGGCCGCGCTGAATCATCCCGAAACCGCCGCCTGCGTGCGCGCCGAGCGCCAGGTCAGCCGCGTTCTCGGCGGCAGCTGCCAGGTGCCGCTGGGGGCGCATGCGGTGCTGCAGGACGGCCGACTGGTGCTGAACGGCTTCGTGGCAAATCCGGACGGCAGCAGCTTCATTCAGGATCGTGCCGAAGGCGATGCGGGCGACCCCGAAGCGGTCGGCCAGTTGCTGGCTGACAAACTGCTGGCGCACGGTGCGCGCGCCGTCCTCGACGCCCTTCCCGCTGCATGACGCAGCCTCTGGCCGGCCGTACCGTGCTGGTGACGCGGCCTGTCCACCAGGCGGCTGCGCTGGTGCAGCGAGTGGCGGCCGCGGGCGGCCAGACCTTCGTGTTTCCCGCGCTCGCCATCGAGGCGGTTGCGGCGGATCATCTGACGGATGCGCTTGCGTATCTCGCCGGGGCCGACATTGCGATTTTCGTCAGCCCCAATGCCGCACAGTTCGGCATGGCTGCGATGCGGGCCGGGAGCGGGCTGCCCGCTGCGCTGCGGATTTTTGCGGTCGGCCCCGGCACTGCGCGCGCGCTGGCTGCGCAGGGCGTCGAAGGGGTCATTGTTCCGGACGGCCAGGACAGCGAGGCGCTGCTGGCGTTGCCGCAATTGCAGGGGGTGGCAGGCAGGCGCGTGGTGATCGTGCGTGGTGTCGGCGGCCGTGAACTGGTGGCCGAGACCTTGCGCGCGCGCGGCGCTGACGTGCATTTCATGGAATGCTACCGGCGCACCTGCCCGCCTGCCGATCCTGCGGGCCTGCTAGCCCGCTGGCAGGCGGGTGGGATCGATGCGGTGACGATCGCCAGTGCGGAGACCCTGCACAACCTGGCTGCGCTGCTGGGCCAGCCTGGCGCCGCCCTGCTCGCTGCCACCCCGCTTTTCGCCCCACATGAGAAAATCGCCGACGCGGCGCGCCGCTTCGGCATTGCACACGTCATCGCCACGCCGGGCGGGGACGCGGGCCTGGTGGAAGGCCTGGTTAACTGGTTCAGGAACAAGAATGGCTCTGAAAAATGAATGAAATCCCCGAAACATCCCCCGTCCCTCCGCCTGCCGCTCCCGTGGTAACAGCGCAACAACGTGTCCATGCGCTGCCGCTCGTTGCCATGCTGGTCGCCGTGCTGGCATTGGCCGCGGCAGCGTGGTCGTGGTCCGACAGCCGCGAGCGCATACGCGACCTGAAGACCGAGCTGGGGCGCCGGCTGGCCGAATCGGGCAAGGACGTGAACCAATCCGTGCTGCTGGCGCGCAATGCCGACGACGCGATGCGGCAGATTGGCGAGAAGGTTGCACGCATCGACAGCGAGATGGCGACTTCGCAGCAACAGCAGCTTGCGATCGAGTCCCTGTACAAGGACCTGGCGCAGGGACGCGACCAATGGACACTGGCGGAAATTGAGCAGGTATTGCTCACCGCCGCGCAGCAACTGCAACTCGCCGGCAACGTGAAGGCTGCGATCATTGCGCTGGAAAGCGCGGACACCCGCCTGCAGCGCCTGAACAAGCCGCAGTTCACCGCGCTGCGCCGCGCCATTGCGGCGGACCTGGCGAACCTGCGCGCGGCGCCCACGGTTGACGAGGTGGGGATGAGCGCGCGCATCGAGGCGTTGGTGGCGCATCTTGCCAGTTGGCCGCTGGCCAGCGCGCAGGCCTCCGAGGCGGTGCCTGCGCCGCGCAGCACGAAGGCGACCAATTTCGGCCAGGAGGTGTTGGCGGAATTGAAACAGCTGGTGCAGATCCGGCGCGTGGAGGGCAACGAGGCGGTGCTGCTGGCGCCCGACCAGGCTTACTACCTGCGCGAGAACCTGCGCCTGCGTCTGCTGTCGGCGCGGCTGGCGCTGCTGTCCCACGATCAGGGTGCGTTCCGGGCCGACCTGCAGGCGGTGGCGCAGACGCTCGAGCGCTATTTCAATACGCGCGATGCCGGTGTCGCCGATGCCATCAAGGAGGTCAAGCGCCTGTCCAGCCTGCAGATCGTCATCAAGCTGCCCGGCATCGATGCCAGCCTGGCCGCGCTCGACGCCTACAAGGAGGGACACTAATTGCGCTGGCTGATCTCGCTCCTCATCATCACGGTGCTCGCTGTTGGCCTGGCCATTGCGGGGCGCTATGACCCGGGTTACGTTGTGCTGGTGTATCCGCCGTGGCGGGTGGAAATTTCCTTCATCGGCTTTGTGCTGGTGGTGATCGGGATGGTGGTCGGCGGCATCTTGCTGCTGCGGCTGGCCATGTTGACCCTCAACCTGCCGAGCATCGTGCGCGAACAGCGCGAGCGCCGCGCCGCCCGCAAGCGTGACGAAAATTTCGTCGGCGGTCTGCGGGCATATGCCGAATACCGCTACCAGGATGCGGAGCAATCGCTGGGCCAATGGCAGGGGGACGAGTCCCGGCTGGGGCTCGCACGTGTGCTGGCTGCCCGCGCCGCACAGGAGATGCGGGCCGTTCCGCAACGCGAACGCCATCTTCAGGAGGCGAGCGAGCACGGCGCCTCGCTCGCGGCGCAGCTGTTCGAGGCGGAAGCGCGCCTTGATGCCAAGGATGCTACTGCCGCGCTGGTGGCGATCAATCGTGCCAAGGACATCGCGCCGCAGCACACGGCGCTGTTGCGGCTGGAACTCAAGGCCCGGCAGATGACGGGGCAGTGGGACGAGGCCGATCGCCTGCTCGACGCGCTGATCCGCAGCAACGCGCTGGAACCGGGCGTTGCCGCGCAGAGCCGGCGTATTGCGTACGCTGAAAATCTCAAGCGTCGCGCTGAAGACGACCGCGGCCTGCTGGAATACTGGAAGAGGATTCCGGCCGAGTTCAAGGCTGATCCCTGGGTGGCGCGTGCCGCCGCCCGCGCCTTCATGCAGCGTGGCGGTCACGACACTGCGCTCGACGTGCTGGAAGCTGCGCTTGGGCGCGAGTGGAACGAAGCGC
Source organism: Hyphomicrobiaceae bacterium (assembly GCA_050258175.1). GTDB lineage: Bacteria > Pseudomonadota > Gammaproteobacteria > Burkholderiales > Thiobacillaceae > Thiobacillus. The sequence continues at coordinate 1,221 of JBLMYH010000224.1, read as the reverse complement.
TGGTGGCACTGTACGGCGAGGTGCGCGGCAGCAACCCGGCCCGGCAGATCGAACAGGCCGAAAAATGGCTGCACGCCCAGCCACGCGACGCGCAGCTGCTGCTGACGCTGGCACAGCTGTGCGGCGCGCAGCAACTATGGGGCAAGGCGCAAAGTTATCTGGAGGCCAGCCTGGCTATTGCGGCCAGCGCCGAAGGCCATATCCGTATGGCCGAGCTGAAGACCCAGAGCGGCCAGCCCGGCGAGGCCTGCCAGCACTATCAGAAAGCGTTGGCACTGTGCCGGGTGCAGTAAAGTTTTAGGTGGCCGGCTGGCACGTTTGTACGGGGCGAGCGCACCGGCCAGCGTGTACCATTAGATGTTTCTAATATTCAAAGGAGTGCCTCATGTGCCGTAACTTCTTAGCTGTACTGGGTGTCGTGCTGGGTTCGATGGCGGTGGCAGTGCCTGCGAGTTGGGCGGCAGCACCCAAGGCAGAGCAGGCGGCAGAGGACGCCGGCGTTTACAAGGTGGCCATCGATCCGGGCGTCAGCCTGGCCGATGCGGCGGAATCGATGCGCCTGCGGGCCAACGCGCTGAACCTGAAACTGGTGGCGGAGCTGCCGCTGTCCAAGCAGGTGGAGGCCATCACCAACAAGCCGCAGCGCACGATCACCATCTTCCAGTTCTGCGACGCTGTCACGGCCAGGGACCTGATCAACGTGAATCTGGACTTTGCCGTTTACATGCCGTGTCGCATCGCCCTGATCGAGGATGCCAAAGGCCAGGGCTGGCTGGTGATGATGGATGTGAACGTCGATGCGATAGCGAAGGAGAAGCGTCTGCCGCCGGCGCTGAAGGATCGCATCAACGCCGTGCGCAAGTCGCTGATCGATATCATGCAGGCGGGCGCCAAGGGCGAACTGTAAACCTGCTCTGAGTAAACGAAGCCCGGGCATAACGCCCGGGCTTTTTGTTTGTATGACCGTCTGGGCGGTTGGTCAGGCGGCCGAAGCGGTCTCGGCGTCGGCTGCATAGACGAAAGCGTCGGCGAAGAATTCGTCCTCGGGCAGCTTACGGGTTTTCACAAAACTGTCGCGCGCAGCGTCGACCATGGCGGGGGCGCCGCAGGCATACACCTGGTAGCCTGAGAGGTCGGCAAAATCGGCCAGCACCGCTTGGTGCACGTAGCCGGTGCGGCCCTGCCAGTGGTCGCCCGGCTGCGGGTCGGACAGTACCGGAA
>JBLMYH010000223.1:0-4550 GCA_050258175.1 Hyphomicrobiaceae bacterium | reverse complement strand
CCGCTTGTGCCACAGCCACAAGCCGATCGCGGCGAGCACGAGCAGGTTGAGCGGCGGCAGCAGGAAGGTGCTGAACAGTTTGGTGTAGAACCAGGACATGACGGCTAACGGGAATGCGCTGCGCAGCATTATCGCAGAAGCCGGCGCGGGGTTCGCGGCGTCACAATAGCGTCACGCGCACGTCATCAAAACTTCGCGGACCGCGCCAATACTCTGCGGCATGGCTGCCTTCCTCAAAGACTGGCGCTGGTACATTCCGCTGCTGCTGTGGAGCGCCGATGCGCATGCCTGGGGGTTCTACACGCACGTCTATTTTGCGCAACTGCTGCTGTGGGCGGTTCCACTCAGCGATCCGCGCTATCGCCGGGCAGTGAAGAGTTTTCCGAGACTGGTGCTGGCCGGCGCCTGCCTGCCCGACCTGTCCCTGCTGAGCAGCCGCCCCTGGGGAAGGGCCTTTTCCGCCACGCACGAATGGCAACAGGCGCGCGCGTTGCTCGATGGTTCCCGGGATGACGCGGAGCGTGCGGTGTCGCTGGGATTCGTCAGCCACCTTCTCGTGGATGTGATCGCGCACAACCATTTCGTCCCTGCGCACGAGAGGATGTGGGGCGATATTCCGGTGCTGACGCATGCGGCATGCGAGTGGGCGATGGACCGGTACGTCTGCGAACACCTGTTCGTATCGCCGCGCGAGCTGATGGAAGCGCACCGCGATGAACTCGCCGATTACGTCGCACGGCATTTCCCCAGTCCGAGGGCGTCGGCCGCGCGCGGCGTGGCGATGCTGGCGCAAGGAGAAAGGCTGCTGCGGGCCAGCCGCCTGCCCGATTTGTGCTGCGGCGCCGGGCGTCTGCTCGATTCCGGTACGGCCCGGCGATTCGCCTACTATCTCGGCGAGACCGGCAACCGGCTCGCGCACATCGATCGCATCCTGCTGGGGGAGGAGCCGGTCTGGCACGCCAATCCGCACGCAGACGATCCGGATTTACGGCGGCGCATCAGCCTCGCCACCGCCGACGAACTGCGTCACCGGCTGCCGTTGCCGCGCGACGTGTTCGGGTGGGCGTGACTACCGATGAACTTCAGTGAAGCCAGGAAGCAAGCGGACGCGCTGGACGCCGCGGATCAACAGAGCGCGAGTGAGCCGAATGCGATTGCCGCGCCCAGCGCCGCGCCGGCCAATACGTCGCTCGGGTAGTGCAGGCCGAGTATCGGGCGCGATAGCCCGACCAGCACCGCGAACGGCGCGACCAGCCAGATCAGCCAGGGAAAATAGCAGGCGGCGATGATGCTGAACGAGACCGCGTGCATCGTGTGGCCCGAAGGGAAGCTGAATTGGTCCAGCGTCTTGCCGGTGCAAACGATCGCCGGATAGACGCTGAACGGACGCGGGCGCAGCGTCTTGCGCTTGATGACCTTGTAGAAAACGGTCGCCAGCAGCCCGACGAGCGCCATGTGAACGACGGGCCGGACCGCGCCGCTGCCGTGCTGCACCAGCAGCACGGCCATCAGGGAGTACCAGAACACGCCGTCCCCGAGCCGGCTGACCAGCCGGAAGACGTTGCGCACCGTGAAATTCCGGCTCTGCCGGTTGCAGAAAACGCAAAGCTCGACATCCCACGTCCTAATCTGCTGCAGCGGAAAGTTCGGATGGGGCATTCTTCGCTCCTTTCGAGCGGACAGTGTCGAACAACACGCCCTCCAGCTGTCCTGTGATGTGTTCCCACGTCATCGATTCGACCGTCTCGCGCGCGGCGATACGGAGGCGCTGCACCCGGGCTATGTCGCAGACGAGTTCTGCGGCCTGGGAAATGAATGCTTCGGTGTCCGCGAACGGCGCGAGCAGACCGTTCACGTCGTGCCGGATGTGCTGCCGTGCGGCCGCGTAGTCGAACGCGAGGGTTGCCAGCCCGCTTGCCATGGCCTCGACCGTAACGTTCCCGTAGGTCTCGGTCAGGCTGGGATAGAGGAAGATGTCGCCCGACGCGTAGTGCCGCGCCAGCGCTTCGCCGGTCTGCATGCCGGCGAAGATCGCGTGCGGATACCGCCGCTCCAGCTTCGTCCGCTCGGGGCCGTCGCCTACCAGCACCAGTCGCGCCAGCGGATGAATCCTGGACATCCGCTCGAAGGCCTGCATGACGACTTCCAGGTTCTTTTCCGGCGCGAGGCGGCTGACCAGCATCACCACCGGGGTGTCGTCGCTCGCCAGCCAGGCAGCGCGCAATGCCGCATCGCGCCGGGCAGGGTGGAACAGTTCCGTGTCGACGCCGCGGGAGACCACCTCGACGTTCCGGTAGCCGCTGTCCTCAAGCTGCTGCCGAAGCGCCGCAGTGGGTACCAGCGTGCAATCCGCCTTGTTGTGGAAGTGGCGCAGGTAGGCGGCAATGGGCTTTTTCAGCAGCCCGATGCCGTAGTGCTGGCTGTAGCTGTGGAAGTTGGTGTGGAAATCCGAGCTGACCGGTATCTTCAGCTCGCGCGCAGCCGCCAGCGCCGACCAGCCCAGCGGCCCTTCGGTGGCGATGTGCACGATGTCCGGCCGCTGCCGTTCCCACAGGCGGAGCAGCGTGCTCCCGGCGGGCAGGCCGGCTTTCAATTCCGGATAACCGGGGATGGGCATGCCGGAAACCAGCGTCTCCTCGTAGCCTTCGTCCCGGGCCGCGGTGTCGAGCCGGCTCTGCCGCGGACGGATCAGGTGGATGTGGTGCTGCCGGTTGCGCAGCCCTTCGACCATGCGGCCGATGGTGATGGCGACGCCATTCACCTCGGGCAGGTAGGTTTCGGTGACCAGCGCGATATGCAGCCGGCTCGGGATGTCTTGCGTGTCTGCGGTGGTGTCCATGCGGAGTATGCTGCCGGGCCCGCATGAACTTTTGATTAAGGCTTCTTGAACAGTTTATGACGCGAGCACGAGCCCCCACACGACGAGCACGTTGAGCAGGCTGACCAGCACCGCGGCGCTGCCGATGTCCTTGGCCCGCTTGGCGAGCGCGTGGTTTTCCAGCGAAATGCGGTCGACCGCGGCTTCGACGGCGGAGTTGAGCAGCTCGACCACGATCACCAGCAACACGCTTGCGATCATCAGCGCCTTGCCGACATGGGTGGTCGGATACCAGAGCGCGACCGGAATGAGCACCACGGCGAGAAACACTTCCTGGCGGAATGCGTCCTCGTGCTTGAAGGCGGCGCGGAATCCATCCAGCGAATAGCCCAGCGCATTCCAGAGCCTGCGCAGGCCGGTCTTGCCCTTGTATGGACTTTCCACTTGCATATCCTCTCCGTTGAACGTGTGCATCTTAAATAAAAAAGCGCGCACCCGGGGGGATGCGCGCCAAGGGGTGATGCCCGCTGCGTGAAACAGTTATTGATTCCAGAGCGGCTTGCCGCTTGCGTCCTTGATCTGGGTCTTCCAGGAATCCTGGATCATGGCGACGACATTGTCGGGCAGCGGGACGTAGGCCAGATCGGAGGCCATCTTGTCGCCGTTCCTGTATGCCCAGTTGAAGAAGTTCATCACTTCCTTGCCGGCTTCCGGCTTGCTCTGCGTCTTGTAGACCAGGATGAAGGTCGCCCCGCTGATGGGCCAGCTGTCCTTGCCCGGCTCGTTGGTCAGGACTTCGTAGAAGCCCTTGTTCTTGTCCCACTTGGCATTGGCGGCTGCGGCCTGGAAGTTGCCCGCCTCAGGCTTGACGAAATAGCCGTCGCGGTTCTTCAGCTGTACGTAGGTCATCTGGTTTTGCAGGGCGTAGGCGTATTCCACGTAGCCGATGGAGCCCTTGATGCGCTGGACATACGAGGCCACGCCTTCGTTGCCTTTGCCGCCCGTGCCGACGGGCCATTCGACGGCAGCCGCCGCGCCGACGCCGCGCATCCAGTCGGTGCTGACTTGCGACAGGTAGGTGGTGAAGATGAAGGAGGTGCCGGAACCATCGGAGCGGTGCACGACGGTGATGGCCTGGTCGGGCAGCTTCACGCCCGCGTTGTCCGCGGCGATCTTGGCGTCGTTCCAGCGGGTGATCTTGCCCAGATAGATGTCGGCCAGCACCTCGCTGGTCAGCTTAAGTTGCCCGGGGGCAACGCCTTCCACGTTGATGACGGGAACCACGCCGCCGATCACGGTGGGGAACTGGGTCAGGCCGAGCAGGTTCAGTTCTTCAGGCTTCAACGGTGCGTCGGAGGCGCCGAAATCCACGGTCTTGGCCTTGATCTGCTTGATGCCGCCGCCGGAGCCGATGGACTGGTAATTCAAGCCCACGCCGGTCAGGCCCTTGTAGGCGTCGGCCCACTTTGCGTACACGGGAAACGGGAAGGTGGCGCCGGCGCCGGTGATGTCGCCGGCATGTGCGTTGCATGCGGCCAGCAGGACGGCAGACAGGCCGATCCTGCCGAGGAGACGATTCAGTGTGCTCATGATTCCTCCGAAAGTGGGTGGGTGATTGCTGTAGGTCAGCGGGAGGAATCATAGGGGTGGCGGGTTACACAATTGTGACAGGTTGATTGCGGATTTCTTTCGCACCTTTCTCCGGGCGGGCGGATGAAAGTGGAACCCATGC
>JBLMYH010000222.1:0-14727 GCA_050258175.1 Hyphomicrobiaceae bacterium | reverse complement strand
CGGTCGAAACCACAGGTAGGCGATCAAACCCAGTAAAATCAGGGTCAGCGGACTCGGTGTCCATTTCTTTACAAAGGCGCGTCTATCCATGCTGTGGCTGAAATCGTTTCATATCGTGATGGTGGTGAGCTGGTTCGCCGGGCTGTTCTACCTTCCGCGCATATTCGTCAACCTGGCGATGGAAACGAACGACGCGGCCTACGATCGCCTGCTGCTGATGGCGCGCAAATTGTATCGGTTCGTCACTCCCATCATGTGGCTGACGCTGATTACCGGCATCTGGCTGTGGCTGGCCTACTGGCGGCCGACCATGGGCTGGCTGTGGCTCAAGCTCGCGCTGGTGGCCGGGCTGGTCGCTTACCACCACGTTTGCAGGAAGCTGCTGCGCGCATTCGAAACCAGACAGAATACGAAATCGCACGTATGGTTCCGCTGGTTCAACGAAATCCCGGTGATTGTGCTGCTGGCGGTTGTGCTGCTGGTGGTGCTGAAGCCTTTTTGAGAATTTTTGAAAGTATTGCTTGAAGCCTGAATCCCGCCGTACCAGAACGCCGCACCCAGTGCGTCCCGAGCGCGAGGCGCTGCCGCCTGCCAGCCACTTTGCGACTTGTCCGCGTGGGCTGGAGTCGCTGCTTGAAACCGAACTCGCAGCAGCCGGCGCGCAGGTGGTGCGCCAGGTGCCCGCCGGCGTGCTGTTCATGGCCGATGCTGCCGCGGAAATGCGCGCCAACCTCACCTCGCGCATCGCCACCCGCATCCTGCGCAAGGTCGGCTACACCCGTTATCGCAAGGAGGAGCACATCTACCGCGCCGCGCTCGACCTGCCGTGGCCAGACTGGTTCGATGTGAAGAAGACCATCGCGGTGAAGGTCGGCGCGCAGAATGCGCCGCTGAAGAGCCTCAACTTCATCACGCTGAAGATCAAGGACGCCATCTGCGACCGCTTCCGCGAGGAAACGCGGGAGCGCCCGAGCGTCGATACCGAGGCGCCCGACGTCCCGGTGTATGCGTTTTTTACCCCGGACGCGGTGACCTTCTATCTGGACACCAGCGGGGAACCCCTGTTCAAACGCGGCTTCAAGCGCGAGGCCAGCGCAGCCTCGATCAAGGAAAACCTCGCCGCCGGACTGCTGCTCTTGTCGGGCTGGGAGCCCGGCACGCCGCTGCTCGATCCGATGTGCGGCGCCGGCACCATCCTGCTTGAAGCCGCGGACATGGCACTGAACCGGGCGCCGGGCCGCGGCCGGCATTTTGCCTTCGAGCATTACCGCGATTTCGATGCGGCGTTGTGGAAGCGCATCAAGGCGGAGGCGCAGGCGCTGGAAAAGCCGCTTGCTCGCCTGCCGATTTTCGGCGCCGACCAGGATCGCTGGGTGCTCGACAAGGCGCGCAACAACCTCGCGGCTGCGGGCTATGCCGACGTGGTCGAGCTGAAGGTGTCGGACGTTCTGGATCTGAAAGCGCCGACGCCGGTCGGCACCATCGTGACCAATCCGCCCTATGGCGAGCGCATCGGCGAGGCGGAGGAGCTGGCGGAGTGGTATCCCCTGCTGGGTGACTGGCTGAAAAAGAACTTCAGTGGCTGGGAGGCATGGATCATCTCCGGCGACCCGCTGCTGCCCAAGCTGTTCGGACTCAAGGCGAGCCGTCGCATCCCCCTGTTCAACGGCCCGATCGAAACCCGTTTTTTGCAGTACAAGATTGTCGCGGGCGCAATGCGGCCGCAAAAGCCGCCGGCGGCCACGCCCTGAGACGCCCGCGCGGCCTTTGGTGGCATCAGACGATATCCAGGTGGTCCAGCCCCGCCATCATGTCGCGGCCTTTGGCTTCCTGGCCGTGCAGCTTGATCTGCAGGCGCAGGTCGTTGAGGCTGTCGGCGTTCCGTAGCGCATCCTCGTAGGAAATCAGCCCGGCCTCGTAGAGATCGAACAGCGCCTGGTCGAAGGTCTGCATCCCGAGTTCGCGCGATTTGGCCATGATTTCCTTGATCTCGTGGACGTGGCCCTTGAAGATCAGGTCGGCGATGAGCGGCGAGTTGAGCAGGATTTCGACCGCGGCGACGCGGCCGTTTTTGCCCTTGCGCGGGATCAGACGCTGCGAGATGAACGATTTCAGGTTGAGCGACAGATCCATCAGCAACTGGTCGCGCTTTTCCTCGGGGAAGAAGTTGATGATGCGGTCAAGTGCCTGGTTGGCGCTGTTGGCGTGCAGCGTCGAGATGCACAGGTGGCCGGTTTCGGCGAAGGCTATCGCGTATTCCATGGTGTCGCGGTCGCGGATTTCGCCGATCAGGATGACGTCGGGTGCCTGGCGCAGCGTGTTCTTCAGCGCCGAGAACCAGTTGTCGGTATCGATGCCGACCTCGCGCTGCGTGATGATCGATTTCTTGTGCTCGTGCACGTATTCGATCGGGTCTTCGACCGTGATGATGTGGTCGGCGGCATTTTCGTTGCGGTAGCCCACCATCGCCGCTAGCGAGGTCGATTTACCGGTGCCGGTGCCGCCGACGAAGATCACCAGCCCGCGCTTGATCATCGCGACGTCGCGCAGGATTGGCGGCAGGTTGAGGTCTTCCATCTTCGGGATCTTGGTGTTGATGGTCCGCAACACTGCGCCGACCCGACCCTGCTGCACGAACACGTTGACGCGGAAGCGGCCGATCTCGGGCGGACTGATCGCGAAGTTCGATTCGTTGGTCGCCTCGAAGTCCTTCCATTGCCGTTCGTTCATGATCGAACGCGCCAGCTCGCTGGTGTGCGCGGGCGTCAGGCTCTGGTTCGAGACCGGAGTGATCTTGCCGTCGACCTTGATGGCAGGGGGGAAGCCGGCAGTGATGAACAGGTCGGAGGCGTTCTTCGCCAGCATCAGGCGCAGCAGGTCGTGGATGGTTTTTTCAGCGTTCATCGTTCAGTCCTCAACCGACGAAGGCATCTTTGTTCTGCGCCGCGGCACGCGCCACGGACGACGCGATGACGTTGCGCTTGACCAGGTCCTGCAGGTTCTGGTCGAGCGTCTGCATGCCCAGGTTGCCGCCAGTCTGGATCGCCGAATACATCTGCGCGACCTTGTTCTCGCGGATCAGGTTGCGGATGGCCGGCGTGCCGATCATGATTTCGTGCGCGGCGACACGGCCGTTGCCCTCCTTGGTCTTCAGCAGCGTCTGCGAGATCACCGCGCGCAGGGATTCGGACAGCATCGAACGCACCATTTCCTTTTCCGCCGCGGGGAACACGTCGACCACGCGGTCGATGGTCTTTGCGGCCGACGAGGTGTGCAGCGTGCCGAACACCAGGTGACCGGTTTCGGCGGCGGTCAGTGCCAGACGGATGGTTTCGAGGTCACGCAATTCGCCGACCAGGATGACGTCCGGGTCTTCCCGCAGCGCCGAACGCAGGGCGTTGTTGAACGACAGCGTGTGCGGGCCGACCTCGCGCTGGTTGATCAGGCATTTCTTGCTCTGGTGCACGAATTCGATCGGGTCCTCGACGGTGAGGATGTGGGCGTACTGGTTCTCGTTGACGTAGTCCATCATCGCCGCGAGCGTGGTCGACTTGCCCGAACCCGTCGGGCCGGTGACCAGCACGATGCCGCGCGGCTGGTCGGAAATTTCCTTGAAGATGGCCGGCGCGTTGAGCTCTTCCAGCGTCAACACCTTGGAAGGAATGGTCCGGAATACCGCGCCGGCGCCATACTGCTGGTTGAAGGCGTTGACGCGGAAACGCGCCAGCGAAGGAATCTCGAACGAGAAGTCGATTTCCAGCGTTTCCTCGTACACCTTGCGCTGGCTGTCGTTCATGATGTCGTACACCATGCGGTGAACGTCCTTGTGGTCCATCGGCGGCAGGTTGATGCGGCGGATGTCGCCGTTGACGCGGATCATCGGCGGCAGGCCGGCCGAGAGGTGTAAGTCCGATGCCTTGTTCTTGACGGCAAAAGCCAGCAGTTCAGAAATATCCACGCGTGCCTCGTTCAGTATTGGATGGGGTTTTGACAGATAATAATCGCAATGGATAACGGCCTTGAAACGCGCAAACTTGAGCCCCTGCCGGCTTGCGGCAGCACGGCGGAGGCCCGTTTGCGGGCCGTTCAGGCGCGGATTGCGGGGGCCGCGGCTGCAGCCGCGCGCAATCCGGTGGATGTCTGCCTGCTGGCGGTCAGCAAGACTTTCGACGCGGTGGCCGTGCGCGCGCTGGCTGCCTGCGGCCAGCGCGAGTTCGGCGAGAATTATGTGCAGGAGGCGCTGCGAAAGCAGGCGGCCCTGGGCGACCTGCCGCTGGTATGGCATTTCATTGGCCCGATCCAGAGCAACAAGACGCGGGCGATCGCCGAAAATTTCAGCTGGGTCCACAGCGTCGACCGGCTGAAGATCGCCGAGCGCCTGTCTGCCCAGCGCCCGCCCGGGTTGCCGCCCCTGCAGCTGTGCATTGAGGTGAATGTCAGCGGCGAAGCGAGCAAGGGTGGGGTGGTGCCGGCCGAGCTGCCTGCGCTGGCGACGGCGGTCGCGATGCTGCCGGGCCTGCAATTGCGCGGCCTCATGGCGATTCCCGCGCCGACCGCCGATGTGGCCGCGCAGCGCGCTGCATTCCGCCAGGTGCGCGAACTGTTTGATGGCTTGCGCGCCCGTGGCCTTGCCCTCGACACCCTGTCAATGGGCATGTCGGCCGATCTGGATGCGGCCATTCTGGAAGGTGCGACGATTGTGCGGATCGGCACCGCACTCTTTGGTGAAAGGACAAACAATGCATAAAGTGAGCTTCATCGGCGGTGGCAACATGGCGGCTGCCATCATTGGCGGCCTGGTTGCGAGTGGCACCCAGCCCACCGATATCGAAGTGGTCGAAATCAATGCGGATGCCCGCGCGCAGTTGTCCGCGCGTTTCGGGGTCGTGACCCACACGGATCTGTCGCAGGCGCGTCTGCATCCCCTGATTGTGCTGGCGGTGAAACCGCAAAGCCTGCCCGGGGTGGCTGCGTCGCTGGCGTCACATCTCGCGGGCCATCTGGTGATATCGATCGTCGCCGGGGTACGGGTGGCCGACCTCGCCCGCTGGCTGGGAGGACATCAGCGCATCGTGCGCACCATGCCCAATACCCCCGCGCTGGTGCAGGCGGGCATCACCGGCTTGTATGCGCCGCCGGACCTCGACCAGGACGCGCGCTCGCAGGCGGAGGCGGTCCTGCGGGCCGTTGGCGGCGTGGTATGGGTGGAGGACGAGTCCCGGCTGGATGCGGTTACCGCGGTGTCGGGCAGTGGTCCGGCCTACGTATTTTATTTCATTGAATCGCTGGAGGCTGCGGCGGTGGCGCAAGGCTTGCCGGCCGCCACGGCTCGCCAGCTGGCGTTGCAGACATTTTTCGGCGCAGCCAAGCTGGCCCTCGAATCCGGTGAGGAGCCGGCGGTTCTGCGCCAGCGCGTCACCTCGAAGGGCGGCACCACGGAGCGCGGCATTGCGGCGCTGGACGCGGCGTCCGTCAAAGCCGGTATTGGCCAGGCGGTGGATGCGGCCAGCTTGCGCAGTGCCGAGTTGGGTGATGAACTGGGGCGGCTCGCATGATCGCGGGTGCGCTGACCTTTCTGATCCAGACGCTGGGCAACCTGTTTGTGATTGCGGTATTGCTGCGCTTCATGATGCAGTTGTTCCGGGTGCCGTTCCGCAATCCGTTCGCGCAATTCGTTGTCGCGGTCACCGACTTTGCGGTCAAGCCCCTGCGCCGCGTGGTGCCGGGCCTGTTTGGCCTGGACTGGGCATGCCTGCTGCTTGCCTGGCTGGTCGAGCTGGTGGTGGTGACGGCGAGTTACTGGCTGGACGGCTTTCCATTTGCCCTGGCGGGCGGCAAGGTGTGGCCGGTCATGCTCGGGCTGGCGGCGTTGCGCCTGGTCAGCCTGGCGGTTTACATGATCATCGGCCTGACTCTGGTGCGCGCGGTGCTGTCATGGGTCAATTCGAATACGCCGCTGATGCCGGTGGTCTACGAGTTGACCGAGCCCTTTCTGCGCCCCTTGCGGCGCATCGTTCCGATGATCGGCCCGGTCGACTTGACGCCGCTGGTGCTATTCATCCTGTGCCAGCTGATCCTGATGGTACCGGTGCTGGCGCTCGAGCGCGTCCTGCTTGCTTCCCTGTGATCCTCCCGTCTGGGCACGTCGTGATGGCGCCTGCTGGCTGCTGGAACTGCACGTGCAGCCGGGCGCGAAAACGACTGCCGCGGTCGGCGAGCATGGCGGCCGCCTGAAATTAAAGATTTCTGCGCCGCCGGTCGATAACAAGGCGAATGCGCATCTGCTGGCCTGGCTGGCCGCGCAACTGGGGCTGCCGAAATCCGCGGTGCGCCTGGTGCGGGGCGAAACTTCGCGGCAGAAAACCGTGGTTGTGTGTGGCGCCGACGCACCCTGGCGTGATATCGAGAAAAACAGTCGAACATGAGCATGCACCTGGAACAGGAAGTCGCCGAGTACAGTGAGCGGCGGCTGAAGCTGGCAACCGCGATCACCGACTATGCCGACTGGCTCGACCGGCAGCATGGCATCGATGCCGAACGCACGCTGCGCCTGGCCGATACCGCATCGGGGCTGCGCCAGGACAAGCTGGTCGTGGCCTTCGTGGCCGAGTTTTCACGCGGCAAGACCGAACTCATCAACGCCCTGTTCTTCGCCGACCATGGCCAGCGCCTGTTGCCGTCCGAAGCCGGGCGCACCACCATGTGCCCGACCGAACTGTATGCCAACGCGGACGAGTCCCCCGGCCTGTACCTGCTGCCGATCGAAACGCGCCGCCGCAGTGAGTCTCTGGCGCGCCTCAAGCACATGCCGATAGAGTGGTGCCGGGTATCGCTCGATTCCACCGATCCGCGCCAGCTGCAGGAAAGCCTGAGAAAGCTTACCGAGACCAAGCCGATGCCGGCCGTGGACGCCATCGAAATGGGCTTATGGAGCGGCGAGGACGAGAGTGAGCGGCACTTGCTGCGTGCCGATGGCACCGTGGAAGTGCCAGTCTGGCGCTATGCCATGGTCAATTATCCGCACCCGCTGCTGCAGGCAGGGCTGACGATCCTGGATACCCCGGGGCTCAATGCGCTGGGCGCCGAACCCGAACTTACCCTGTCGGTGATTCCCAACGCCCATGCGGTGATGTATCTGTTGGCCACGGATACCGGCGTGACCCGCTCTGATCTCGAAATCTGGCAGAAACATGTCCACCACCATGCCAACTACCATGTGGCGATTCTGAACAAGATCGACATGCTGTGGGACGAACTCAAGAGCGACGCCGAGGTGCTGGCGAGTATCGAGCGGCAGGCCGAGGAAACCGCGCGCGTGCTGAAGCTGCCGCGCAGCCGGGTGTTCACCGTGTCAGCGCAGAAAGCGCTGGCTGCCACCATCCGTGGCGATGCCGCCATGCGCGTGCGTTCAGGCATCGAGTCGCTGGAGTACCTGCTGGCACATCAGGTGATCCCGGCGCGGCGCGACATGCTCTACCATGCGGTCAGTCGCGAGGTGGCCGCCCTGCTGGACGAGAGCAGGATGGATTTGGCCACGCGGCTCAAGCGCTACAGCGACGAATTGATCCAGCTCACGCAGTTGTCCGGCAAGAACCGCGACATGATCGAACAGACGCGCGCCAGCCTGCAGAAGGAGAAGGACAGCTACGACGCTACCGCCGAGCAGTTCCGGGCGACCCGTAAAGCCGTTCAGGCGCAGGGCGCGCACCTGCTGTCCTATCTGTCAGAAGACACGGTGAGCGCGATCTGCAAGGAAGGCAGGGCGGCGATGGAGGCCAGCTTGACCACGCGTGGATTGACCAGCGGGATCCGTCAGTTGAGCGAACAAATGGGTGAACGTCTCGTGCAGGCGAGCAAACTGGCCGACAACATGCTGGACGCACTGGACCAGGCCTATGTCCGGTTCCACCGCCAACATCACCTGCCGAAGATGCAGGTGCCGCGGCTCGACCTGGGGGCCTACCGAAACCGCCTGGAGGTCCTCACGCGCGAGACCGAGGCCTTCTGCAAGGACCCCGCCAACCTGATGCTGGAAAAGCGCTTCATGATCCGGCGTTTTTATGCCGGTCTGGCCGAGGAAGCCCGCAAGGCCTTCAACCTGGCGCGAACGGAAGCCGAACGCTGGCTACGCATCGCGCTCGATCCCATCATGACGCGCATCCGTGAGCACAAGCAGTATCTCGACACACGGCTGGCCAGCCTGCAGCGCATCCTGGAAAACATGAGCACGCTGCACAGCCGCATGGCGCAGATCAAGCAGGAGATTAGCAATCTGCGCCACGACAAGGCGGAACTCCTCCGCATAGCCGGACAACTCACGGGCTAGGGCCCGCCAGCGCCTGCTAGCCGTTCAGGCGGCTCAGCAGCACCGATGTCTTGTCCGGGTCGGTGTTCTTCAGCAGTCGCTGCGTGGGGGAGGCCAATTCTTCCACATGGGATTTCAGCACCTGCTGCTTGACCTGCAGCAGGCTGGCCGGCTGCATCGAGAACGTCCGCAATCCAAGCCCCAGCAGCAGGCGCGTCAGCAGCGGATCGCCCGCCATTTCACCGCATACGGAGACCGGCTTGCCGGCCTTGGCGCCGGCGCGGATCGTGTGCTGGATCAGGTTGAGCACCGCCGGATGCAGCGGATCGTAGAGGTGCGCAACGCTGTCATCGGCGCGGTCGATCGCCAGCGTGTACTGGATCAGGTCGTTGGTGCCGATCGACAGGAAGTCCAGCTGTTCGGCAAAGAAGCCGGCGGAGAGTGCTGCGGCCGGCACTTCGATCATGCCGCCGAGCGGGATGCCTTCGTCGAATTTCAGGCCATCCTTGCGCAGCGACGCCTTGGCATCGTCGATACGCTGCAGCGTTTGCCGCAGTTCCATGAAACTCGCCAGCATGGGGATGAGGATGCGCACCTGGCCATGGACCGACGCCCGCAGGATCGCGCGCAACTGCGCATGGAACAGGCCGGGCTCCGCCAGGCACAGGCGGATCGCCCGTAGCCCCAGTGCCGGATTGTCGGCCACGGTGTGGCCCCATGGCGCCTGCTTGTCGGCACCCAGGTCAAGGGTGCGGATGGTGACCGGCTTGCCGTCCAGCGCCTCGGCCACCGCCTTGTAGGATTCGTATTGCTCCTCCTCGCTCGGCAGGTCGCTGCGGTTGAGGAACAGAAATTCGCTGCGGAACAGGCCGATGCCGTGCGCCCCCGCCGCCTGGACGGCATCGACATCGCTCAGCAATTCGATGTTCGCCATCAACTCGACCGGGGTGCCGTCGAGGGTGGCAGATTTGCTGGTTTTCAGCCGCTTCAGCTTGTCGGTGTCGATGCGCCACTGGTTCTGCCGCAAGCGGTATTCGGCCAGTACCGATTCGTCCGGGTTGACGATCACCACGCCGTCGCGGCCGTCGACGATCAGCAGATCGTGGTCGCGGATCAGGCCGCGCGCGTTGTGCAGCGCCATCACCGACGGCATGCCCATGCTGCGTGCCAGGATCGCGGTGTGCGAGGTGGTGCCGCCGAGATCGGTGACAAAGGCGGCGAAGTGCACGTTCTTGAAAATGACCATGTCGGCCGGCGACAGTTCGTGCGCGACCAGGATGCGTTCGCTGTCGAAATCGACGTCGAGCGGCAGATGGCTGGGGTGGCCCATCAATGCCTTCAGCACGCGCTGCACCACCTGCACCACGTCTTCCTGCCGGCTCCTGAGATAGGCGTCGTCGATTTCATCGAAGCGTGCCACCAGCGCTTCCATCTGCTGCGCCAGCGCCCATTCGGCGTTGCACTGGGTTTCGCGGATCAGACGCTTGGGGGCCTCGGCAATCATCGAATCGCCAAGGAACATCAGGTGCATGTCGAGGAATGCCGACAGCTCGGCCGGCGCGTTGGGCGGGATGTGGCTGCGCAGGACCTCGAGCTCGGCACGGGTGGCGAAGATCGCCTCGTCGAAGCGCGCAAGTTCGTCCTTGATGTATTTGCGGTCGAGCATGTATTGCGGCACTTCGATGCGCGCATTGGAGGTGAGGTGCGCATAGCCGATGGCGATGCCGCCCGAGACGCCGATGCCGTGCAGCGAGAAGCTCACAGTTCCTCTCCGAAACCGCTGGCAATCAGGCCGGCCAGCGCATCGATGGCTTGCGCCTCGTCGTCGCCGTCGGCTTCCAGAGTGATGGTGCTGCCCTTGGCGGCAGCCAGCATCATCACACCCATGATGCTCTTGGCATTGACGCGGCGGCCGTTGCGCGACATGAATACATTGCTGTTGAAGCTGGACGCGAGCTGGGTCAGCCGGGCCGACGGGCGCGCGTGCAGCCCCAGTTTGTTGACGATTTCAACGTCCCGTTGCTGCATGGCACATGGTCTCGGAAATATGGTTGATGCTGTTGCGGCCGCCTTCGACGATGCGCTCGATGAGCTGCGGCAATGCCAGGGTGTCACGGTAGTTCAACGCCTTCAGCAGCATCGGCAGATTGACGCCGGAAACGCCCTCGATGTGGGCCGGCTCGAGCAGGCGGCACAAGGTATTGCTGGGCGTGGCGCCGTACACATCGGTCAGCACCAGGATGCCTTCGCCTTCGTCCAGTTCGGCCAGGCGGGCCTGCAGGGCCTTCTGCCGCTCGTCGGGGTCGGCGTGGCCGGTGAAATCCAGCGTGGCGAGGCCGCGCGGGCTCTGTCCCAGCACATGGGTTGCGCACTCGACCAAGCTGTCGGCGAGCGAACCGTGGGCGACGATGAGGATGCCTATCATTGGGTGTGCATCAGGCCAAAAACAACATTCTAGCGAAGCCGTGCCGCCAGCGCAGGCGATATGTGGGAGTCGCCTGCGGCGTCCACCGCCAGATAGTCGACGACGCCCAGCTGGGCGGCATGATCTGCCAGTCGCGCGGCGCCATCAATGAAAAGCGGCTTGGACAACGCATCCGAGCGCGTGCCAGCGTGCTTGCCCGAGACCAGGATCGTCACCGACTGCATGTTGGACGCGGGCCAGCCGGTGCGCGGATCGATCAGATGGCAGTAGCGACGTCCGCCCGCCTCGAAATAGCGCTGGTAGTCGCCTGAGGTGCCGATCGCCTCGCCGTCGTGCAGGTCCAGCGTCGCCAGCGTACCTGGCTTGCGCGGATGCTGGATGCCGACGCGCCAGGGGCGGTCGCCGTGCTGGCCCAGGGCGATCACGTTGCCGCCAATGTTCACCAGCGCGTCGTGGATCCCGCGGGATTTCAAGATGCGCACGGCCTCGTCCAGTGCGTAGCCCTTGGCGTAGCCGCCAAGATCCAGCTGCACGGCCGGGCTGTCGCTCCAGACCGTGTTGCCCTCGATGTGCAGGTCACGCATGCGTGGGGCCGCCTTCACCCAGCGTGCGATGGCCCCTGCATCGGGTACTTTCCCCAGCGGTGCGTCGGCATGGAACCCCCACAGCGCGATCAACCCGCCAATGGCGGGGTTGAACAGATCGTTTGAATCGGCTGAAAGCGTTTGCGCGTCGCGCAGCATGGCGGCGAGTTCGGGTGTGACCGGAGTACGCTTGCCTTGCGCCAGTGCGGCGTTGAGCCGTGACAGTTCGCTCGGCTGCCAGGCGTGCAGCTGGCGGTGCAGTTGATCGAAGCGCGCCAGCACCGCGGCGGTCGCCTGCTGCGCCTGCGCCTCGGGCGCACCGTAGACGCTGATTTCCACCAGGGTGCCGAATACGTAGGACTGCTGCTGAACCAGCGGCGGCGGGCTGCAGGCGGCAAGCGCCAACAGCAGCAGAAGCCACAGGCTGTAGCGCAGGTGTTTCATGCGCGCTCTAATGCTGCAATGAACTGTGCCGCGACGTCGTGCCCGGTCTGCGCGGAGATTTCTTGGAAGCCGGTCGGGCTGGTGACGTTGATTTCGGTGAGGCAGTCGCCGATCACGTCGAGCCCCGCAAGGAAAAGGCCATGGGCTTGGGCCCACGGTGCAATGGCGTCGGCGATCTCGCGGTCGCGCGCGGACAAAGGCTGCGCCCGCGCGGTTCCGCCTGCGGCAAGGTTGCCGCGCGTCTCGCCCGCCAGAGGCACGCGCGCCAGCGCCCAAGGCACCACTTCGCCATCGATCAGAAGTATCCGCTTGTCGCCCTCCTTGATTTCCGGCAGATAGCGCTGCGCCATGATGGCGCGCCGGCCGCGCCGGGTCAGCGTTTCCAGGATGGCATTGCGGTTGGGGTCGGCCAGGGTCAGGCGAAAGACGCCGCTGCCGCCCATTTCAGTGAGCGGCTTGACGATGATGTCGTGGTGTTCGGCCAGAAATGCGCCGATGCCAGTGGCATCGGCAGACACCAGGGTAGGCGCGACGAAAGCAGGAAAGTTGAGGATTGCGAGCTTCTCGTTGAAGTCGCGCAGGCTTGCAGGTCGATTCAGCACGCGCGCGCCGTTGGCCTCGGCGATGCCAAGCAGGTGACTGGCGAGCAAATAGTCGATGTCCACCGGCGGGTCGGTGCGCATCAGCACCGCGTCGAAATCCTTCAATGCGTATGAGTCGGTGCGGACAACCCGGTACCAGTCGTTGTCGTCGCGAATCTCGAGCGCGGCGCAGGGGGCGTGGGCGATGCCATCTGTCACGTGCAGCTGGCGCGCCTCGGCAGCGAACACGGCATGACCCCGCGCCACCGCGGCGCGCATCATCGCGACTGAACTGTCCTTGTAGGGTTTGAGCCCTGCCAGGGGGTCGACGACGAACAGCAGCCTCATGCGGCGACCGCGTTTTCGATCTCGTTCAGCGCCTCGTCGAGTTCGATGCTGGCGGCCAGCATCGCCAGCCGTGCGATCACTCCGTACGCATAGAAACGATTGGGTGTGGCATCCGGATTGGCGCTGCGATCGGGTGTCAGGCAGGTTTCGTCGAACGCCAGCGGCACGAAGTGCATGCCCGGGCTGTTGAGGTTCTCGTCCGATCCGCGCCCGGTGTGCACGCGGTAAAAGCCACCGACGACAAAGTGGTCGAGCATGTAGACAACCGGTTCGGCGACCGCGTCGTTGATGCTCTCAAACGTGTAGACGCCTTCCTGGATCAGCACCTCGCTGACCGCCAGTCCTTCCTTCACCACCGCCATCTTGTTGCGCTGCTTGCGATTGAGCTCGCGCACGTCGTCCGGGGATTTCACCGTCATGATGCCCATGCCGTAGGTGCCGGCGTCGGCCTTGACGATAACGAAAGGCGGCTGGTCGATGCCGTACTCGTCGTATTTGACGCGGATCTTTTTCAGCATGTCGTCGACTTTTTCAGCCAGACAGTCTTCGCCCTGACGCGCCTGGAAGTCGATCTTGCCGCAGTGATTGAAGTAGGGGTCGATCAGCCAGGGATCGATCCCCACCAGTCGGGAGAACTCGCCCGCGATATGCTGGTAGGAGGCAAAATGGCGCGACTTGCGGCGCGTCGCCCAGCCGGCGTGCAGCGGCGGCATGATGGTCTGCTCAATGCCCTTCAGGATGTCGGGCACGCCTGCCGAAAGGTCGTTGTTGAGCAGGACGGCGCAGGGATCGAACCCCTCCAGCCCGATGCGGTCGCCCTTGCGCACCAGCGGTTCCAGCGTGAGGCGCCCGCCCGCTGGAAGTTCCAGCGTGGTGGGCTGGGTGATCTCGGGAATCAGGGTGCCGATGCGCACGATCAGGCCGGTCTGGCGCAGGATGTGCGCCAGCACCGCGACGTTCTGCAAGTAGAAGGTGTTGCGCGTGTGGTTCTCAGGGATCAGCAACAGACGCTGTGCGTCGGGACAAATCTTTTCCACCGCTCCCATCGCCGCATGGATCGACAGCGACATGAAGGCGGGATTGAGGTTGTTGAAGCCTCCGGGAAACAGGTTGGTGTCGACCGGGGCCAGCTTGAAGCCCGCGTTGCGGATGTCGACCGAGGTGTAGAACGGTGCCGGCTGTTCCTTCCATTGCTGGCGAAACCAGTGCTCGATGGTCGGCTGAGCGTCGAGCAGACGCTTTTCCAGTTCCAGCAGCGGACCGGTTAGTGCAGTAGTAAGGTAAGGAACCATAGAATAGGGCTTTCGAAGAAGGTTTTTATTTTAGGCCAAGCCGGATGTTTGACATCGTTTTGTTTCAGCCGGAGATTCCGCCCAACACCGGCAATCTCATCCGTCTCGCGGCCAATACCGGTTGCCGCCTGCATCTGGTTGAGCCGCTGGGCTTCGATCTGTCCGACAAGCAGGTGGCGCGCGCCGGGCTGGATTATCACGACATGGCGAGCGTTCGCGTGCATGCCGACTGGGCGGCGGTGCGGGCGGCATTGCCGGGGCGGCGCTGGTTCGCACTCACCACCAAGGGCAGCCGCAACTATGCCACCGTGGATTTTGAGGCCGGCGACGTGTTCCTGTTCGGCCCCGAATCCCGCGGCCTGCCGGCCGACATCCTGGCGGAGTTTGATGCAGAACATCGCCTGCGTCTGCCGATGCTGCCGGGTTCGCGTAGCATGAACCTGTCGAATGCCGTCAGCGTGGTCGTGTTCGAAGCCTGGCGTCAAAATGGTTTTGCCGCAGGCGTGTAATTGAGGAGTCAGGCGTGAGCGCACTGGAGGGGCTGGAGGCGGCCAGCTATTAACGTGGCTGTCATCTGTCTGCCGTTTGCCTCGAAGTCCGCCGCCGCGAGGGGCAGAACGACGAGGAGGAAATCGTCCTGCGTCTCTGCGACGCCTACACCGACTTCATGCGGCGGGTCATCGACAACGCGGACTACATGACCGAGTGGTGCCAACGCGAGGATTTCCGCAAGGCGCTGCCGGGGCTG
>JBLMYH010000221.1:0-4815 GCA_050258175.1 Hyphomicrobiaceae bacterium | reverse complement strand
GGGATTGGGCATGGTCAGCAATTGCCTCCAGCACCAGCGTCGCCACGATGCCTTCGCCGCTGGGTCCGGCCTTTCCACCGCTCGCGAGATTCAGCACGATCTGACCGGCGCTCTGGTTGATCGTCTTGGTCAAGGTCGGATGTCCGCCACCGAGTGGTTTGATGAAATCCCCTTCCACCACGTCGTCCGCCTTGAAAACGGCGGGATCGAAGTGCACCCTCATCCCCATGCTCTCGACCTCCTGTTGAGATTTGCCGTCGAGCGTCAGGATGAGCTTGTCACCATGCTTAACCCGGGCCGGCCCTTGCCAAGACAGCGTGAGTGGCAGGTCTGCGGCCACCGGTGTGCTTGCGGTTGGGGCACCTCGATGTTGCTGCGTCTGGCGCGCATACGGTGACGCGCTTTCGCTGCTGGACAGCGCAACACTTCCCACAGGTTTGATGTCTAACAGGCCATCGCGCACGGTGGACTCGCTGCCGGACCAGAATTCCTCGTTTCGGGCATCCGGAAGGGTTGCGCTTCCCACGACGTGCGGCGTGATCGACAGGATGATCTCGCTCTTGCTCTTGTCCTTCTTGTGGTCCGAGAACAGCCGTCCGAGGATGGGGATCTGGCCGAGACCCGGGATCTTCTGAGCGGTATGGGTATCCTGGTCGTTGATGAGGCCACCCAATATCTGCGTTTCCCCATCCTTCAAGCGCAGCACCGTTGTCGCGTTGCGGGTGCCGACTTCGTAGGCGGTCGTCCCGGATTGCGCGTTCTCGACCGCCTTGACGAGTGAGCTCACCTCCAGCCCGAGTTTGATCACGACCTCATTGTCGAGGTGGATGTCCGGCTCCACTTCCAGTTTCAGCCCCACGTCGAGGTACTGCACGCTGCCGGTGATGACCGGCGTCCCGGTCGAAACCGGCGTCACCGCGTTGGTGATCACGGGCAGCCGGCTGCCGATCATGATCTTGGCCTTCTCGCGGTTGCGCACCCGGATCCGTGGGCTGGCGAGAATCTGGGTATCGGTGTCCTCGAGCATCAGGTTGAGCGTGGCACCCAGCGGGGTGACCTTGAGATCGCCTCCGGAAAGGTTCTTCAGGTCACGCAATGTAACCACGCTGGCCGGCGTGACCACCGAAAACGTCTGCGGATAATTGATGCCGAGCTCGCTCGCCCGTGAGCGGCTGACTTCCAACACCTCCACTTCAAGCATAACCTCCGGTGCCGGGACATCCTGGTCGGCGACCAGTTTCTCAGCGAGTCGGATCGCATCCGGCGTGTCACGCATCACGATGGAGTTGGTCTTCTCGTCGATGTAGATGTCCTTGGTCTTCAGCAAGGTCTTGAGCATGTCGAGAATCTGCTTGGGATCAGCATTGACCAGATGGAAGCTTCTGATCTGCAGATCCTGGTAATCTTTCAGCTTGGCCGGCGTGCTCGGATAGATGAACACCGTGTTGTCGCTGATGACCTTCTTCTCCAGCTGGTTCTGCAGAAGGATGAGGTCGATGACGTCCTCGACCGACACGTCCTTGACGAACAGCGAGGTTTTCAGGTCGGGCCGGACGTCCTTGTCGAGCAGCACGTTGATGCCGCTGGTCCGCGAAAGCGCCTCGAACACCATTTTCAGGTTGGCATCACGGAACTGCAGGGTGACTGGCTTGCTGAACGTCGCCTTGAGGCTGGGCGCGGTCATCGCCTCCTTGGCTTCCTGCTCGTCGATCTGGCTTTTCAGTGCTTGTGCCCGGGCGTTCTTCGGGTCCTCCAGCAGCACGGGCTTCAGCGCATCGTCCGCCCCGGCGAGATCGTGCTTCTTCAGCAGGGTCTCCGCCTGGCTGATCGCGACGTCGTGGCGCTTGTCCATGTCGAGCGCTTCTAGGCCGAGGATGGCGCGAGTGTTGCCGGGATTGATACGCAGGATGGTTTCGTAGAGGGCCTTCGCCGCATCGCGATGGCCAGCCTCCCGCTCGGCGTTCGCCGTCGACATCATGCGCTCGACGGTCTGCAGTCGATTGCGCAGAAGATCCGCGCGATATCGGAGGTTGTCGGGCGCGGCGCGGGCGGCCTCGCTCAGCTTGGCAAGCCCTTCTTCGGCCTGACCTTTGGCCATCAGCGCGAGGCCGTCCCGATGCATCTGCTGACCGGCGCATCCCGCCAAGGAAACCAGCAGCACGAAGCAGGCGATGGCCCGAGCCATGAAATGTCCCTGGACAGTGTTCATCACGTCCCTCCCGTAGCAAGCGTCTGCTTGATGTTGAGCGGCAGATAGGTCAAATCCAACCCTCCTTCCGTCAGGTGGCCCACGCGGTAGGTGTTGTCGATCACCTCGCCCTCGGACACCGTGTAGATGCGATCTCCCTTCACCAGCAGGATGACCTTCTTCGCCCCTTCCTCATAGCGCCCCATGAAGGTAAAGGGCAGCGGCGGCGCCGTCGGGGCAGGCGGCTTCGGCGGCGGGAGCGGCGGCGGGGGTGGCGGCGGCACGTACCAGGACGTCGGTCTGAAGGCGTCGCCGGCGGGTGGTTCGGCGTGCGCAGCCCCCGCCGCGCGCAAGCGTTCCAGCTCGACGCTCAACACTGGAGGCGCCGCCGATTCATGCTTGCGCGCGCCATGGTGCGCGCTGGGCAAGACCGGAGAGGCCTGCGTGCGGCGCTCCTTGCCGGACGCCAGCGCGAGAGCGATCGTGACCGCCACGGCGGCGAACAAGGCGCGCTGTCGCCACGGCCGCGCGTCCATCATCCGTTCTCCAGGAAAATGACCAGCGTGAGCTTGGCGTCCACCTTGAGGTCGCCCACCTTCCGACGCGCGAACTGCACCTGCTCGAGCGAAACGGTCGGCATTTCCCGGTGCAGGTCGGAGATGAAGCCGCGGATCCTCGGGTAGTCGCCGCTCAGCGGCAGGCTCATCCGGAAACGCGTCAGCCTGCCGATTCGGTCGCGGCTCACCTTGTAGTCGGCCTGCTGCAGTTCGAGCCCGGCTTGTCCGGCGATCGCGGCGATCTTGCCGGCCCAGTCGGTCGACTCGTGCTCGCTGGGGAAAATCCGGTAGAACGCCGCCAGTTGTTCGTCGACCGGCTGCGCCGCGTCGTGGAGGTTCCGCCCGGCCAGCGCGATGCGTGCATTCAGCGCCCCGGTGCGCAGACGGGCCGACTCGAGGCGCTGCTGCGCAGGCTGCAGCAGCGCGAAATATAGGGCCAGACACAGGCCGATCAGCGCCGCACCGATCGCCCCCGGCCGGCCCAGGAGCCTGCCCAACTGCCGCATCGGGACGCGCCATGCCAGGGTCATGCCGCCCCCTCCTTCCAGACCACCAGGACCGTGAAGTGCAGGGGTTTTTCGGGGTCAGTCTGCTGGATCTTGTGGTTCTCCAGGAACACGTTGCTGAACACCTTGCGCGCGGCGAGCCGCTTCGCGTAGTCGAGCAAGGCGGCGAGGTTTTTCGCCTCGCCCGTGATCTTCACCACGCCTTTCTGCACGTCCGGCTCCAACGACAGGAGGGCGACGTCCTTGCCGCCGGAAGCCTCGACCGCCTCGAACATCGCGTTCCACGGCAGCGTAAGCTGGCGCAGCACTTGATTGGCCTGCTTGACCTCGAGCGCCTGTGCACGCGCCTGCTGTTCGGTGAGCGGGCGCGTGGCCTGGGCGTGTCGGCGCGACTGGCGTTCGATGCGGTCTGCCTTGCTGTCCCACACCGCGGCCTCGCGGCTCAGCGCCCGATAGTGCCCGCCCAAGGCGATGAGCGCCGCCAGCGTCACGACCAGGAGGCCCACCCCTGCCCACGGCAGCGGATCGTTGCGACGCTGGTAGTCGAGCCGCAGCGCGCGCATCGTCTCACCCCGCCATCGCCCACGCGAAATGCCGCAGCGGATCGGCATCGGCAGCGGATTCGCCGTTGGATGGGTCGAGCGCATGGAAGGCCCAGTCGCCCTCTCCCGCGATCGTCGTCGCACCCGGTCCGGCGTTCCACACGTACACTTCGTGCGGAATCACCGGCGCATCGGACAGGTAGGCTTCACGCTCCAGGATCAGCGGCAGTTCGGCCTGCCACGCGTCGCCGATGCGCACGCTGCGCAGCCCTTGCCAGTGTCCCTGCCGCAGCAGGACCAGGCAGAGGTTGCCGGGCTCGAGCAGGGCGAACCACGCACTGCGCCGCCGGAGCGTCCCCCTGAACGCGTTGAACGCGGCCATCAGGTGGGGCTGGATCGAGCGCAGCGGAATCCGCGTGCGGCCGAACACGGCACGCAGCGCGTCGAGCAGCTCCGTATCGACGGCACAGGCGAGGCGCGGGTGGGCGCCGGATTCCTGGCTCACCCGCAACTCCCATTGCGGGCCGCCGTCGCCGTACGTCTTGGCGAAGCAGTGCCGCGCGAAAGCGAGCTCCTCGTCGGCATCGGCAAGTTCGGGGCGCCAGGGCACGATCGCGTAGCGCACGAAGCGGTTGGAAAGGATCAGCGTCGCTGGCAGCCCGCGTTCCGCATAGCCCGGCAGCGCCGTCTCAAGCTCCTGCAGCGCGCCGCGCCAGGCCGGCGCGCCCGCCTGCGGCGCGCACGGCACGCTGTAGGCGTCGTGCACGGTGCGCCGCAGGCGGGCGCGCCAGATCGAGCGGCGCGTCATCGTCAGCAGCGTCAGCTGCTCGGGGCAGAGGGCGATGCGCAACTCCTGGCTACCCGGCGAGCGTGACACGGTTGATCTCCTGCAAGGTGGTTTCGCCGCGGGCGACCATCTCGAGCGCGATGCTGCGCAGGAAGCGTGTGCCATTGCGCGCCGCCGCTTCGCGGATGACGCGGATCGGCTGGCGGGCGATGATGGCTTCGCGGATTTCGTCGTT
>JBLMYH010000220.1:0-7646 GCA_050258175.1 Hyphomicrobiaceae bacterium | reverse complement strand
GCCGTTTGCCGAGCGCCATACCCGTATCGAATATCGTCCCGGCAGCGCGGCAGAAGCGGCCAGGATCAACAGGCTTCTGCCCAGGACCGTGCCCGTGGTCGCTTCAAGAAACCTGCGCTCGGGTATCCGGGTGCGCCTGGTGCTGGGCCACGACCTTCAGCGCAACGTCGTCGCCTGGGAGCAACGGGGCCTGAGCCAAACAGTCGCGGCCGGGTTGGCGGGGATGACGCTCCCCGACCTCTGACGCCGACCGGTTTCGCCTTAAGAGGCCGGTGGAAGGGTCCCGGCCTCGTCTGATTGTCAGCAAGCTAAACAAGCTCGCCGGACCCAGTTCAGTGCACGACATCGTTGCGGTGGCGTAGCCAGATGGCCGCCATCACCCCGCTGATAAACAGGCCGAACACCAGGACGATGGTGTGGATGTGCCAGTCGGCGCGCACCATCAGGGCGTAGGCGCCGGTTAGCATCAGGATGCTGATGTTCTCGTTGAAGTTCTGCTGGGCGATGGAGTGGCCGGCACCCATCAACAAATGTCCGCGATGTTGCAGCAGGGCATTCATCGGTACCACGAAATAACCTGCCAGAATTCCCGCCAGCGTCAGTAGCAACAGGGCGGGCATGAGGCTTTGCACCCAGATCAGGGCAATCGGTACAAAGCCCAGGAGGATGCCGGCAGGCAGCACGCTGATGGCGCGCTGCAGACGGACGAATTTTCCGGCCAGAATCGAGCCGATGGCAATGCCGAAGGCAGAGGCGGCGGTGAGCTGGGTGGCTTGGTCGAGGCCATATTTCAGATTGAGCGCGGCCCAGGCGATGATGAGCAGGCGCAGCGTTGCGCCGACGCCCCAGAACAGCGTGGTGACGGCGAGCGAAACCTGGCCGAGCGGGTCGCGCCACAGGAGCAGGAAGCTGTGGACGAAGTCATGCACGATATACAGCGGCGACCGATTGGGAAGTTTGTGGTCGATCGGCAGACGCGGGATCAGCAGGTTGATGAGCGCGGCGCCAAGATACAGGGCGGTGATGGCGGCAATGGCAAATTTGGGTGCAATGACGACGGCGGAGAGGCCAATCGTAGACAGGATGCGCTCGGCAAGGTGCGGATTGATAAGCGCCCCGCCGATGATGGCGCCCAGTACGATCGCCGCAACCGTGGTGCCTTCCATCCAGCTGTTGGCGACGACGAGCTTCTCGCTCGGCAACAATTCGGTGAGGATGCCGTACTTGGCGGGCGAATACATGGCGGCGCCGACGCCGACAATGGCATAGGCCAGAAGCGGGTGCAGCCCGGCCAGCATGGTCAGGCAGCCGGCGAATTTGACCGTGTTGGCGATGAGCATGACCCGGCCCTTGGGCAGGGCGTCGGCGAACGGGCCCACCAGCGGAGCTAGCACGATATAGGCGATGACGAAAACCGTCTGCAGCAGGGGCGAATACCAGTCGGGCGCCGAGAAGAAAACCAGCAGGCCGATTGCTGCGAACAGCAGGGCATTGTCGGCCAAGGCCGACAGGAACTGTGCCAGCAGAATGATGTAAAACGTGCGGTTCAAGGGGCAGCCTGGTTTACGGTCGGCGCGACGATATGCCCGACCGAAGGCGGGGTGCCCACGAAAGGCCAGGAATTACAAAGGCTTGGTGACCGGAAGGTTTCAACACGGACGGGTTTGTGGTTGAATAAAAATCTTTTCTGACCCAGGGACGG
The DNA here is from genome assembly GCA_050258175.1 of Hyphomicrobiaceae bacterium. Classification (GTDB taxonomy): domain Bacteria; phylum Pseudomonadota; class Gammaproteobacteria; order Burkholderiales; family Thiobacillaceae; genus Thiobacillus. The sequence goes on along the minus strand of JBLMYH010000220.1, from coordinate 5,944 downwards.
GATTTAATGGCCGACCGCAGACTGCAAGTATTCTACACCGTCGCCAAGCAGCTCAGCTTCACCAAGGCAGCCGATATTCTGTACATGACGCAGCCCGCAGTGACCTTTCAGGTCAAGCAGTTGGAAGAACATTTCAACACGCGCCTGTTCGAGCGCAGCCACGGCAAGATCTCACTGACGCCCGCAGGCGATCTGGTGCTGGGTTACGCCGAGCGCATCCTGGCCTTGACCGGCGAAATGGAAGCGCGGGTGGGCGAACTGACCGGGCAGGTGACGGGGCCCCTGATGATCGGGGCCTCCACCACCATCGCCGAATACCAGCTGCCGCGCATCCTGGGTGAATTCAAGGAGCGCTTCCCGCAGGTGCAGGCGCGGCTCACGGTCGCCAATTCGGAAACCGTGGCGGCGAAAGTGGCCGATCATTCGCTTGATGTCGGTCTGATCGAGGCACCTTCGCACAATCCCAATCTGACTACCTTGGCGTGCTGCGAAGACGAACTGGTGATGATTTGTTCGCCCCATCATCCGCTGGCCTCGCGTTCGAGCGTGAATGCGCACGATATTGCCGAACAGCCCTACGTATCGCGCGAGCACGGCTCGGGCACGCGCGAGGTGGTGGACGATTTCTTCAAGGACAACGGCGTCAACCCGGACGATCTGCACATCGAAATGGAGTTGGGCAGTCGCGAGGCGATCAAGGGCGCGGTCGAGGCCAATCTCGGCGTCGCCATCATGTCGGCCTCCACGGTCACCAAGGAAATCCAGCTCGGCACGCTGGTCGCGCTCCCGTTGCACCCCAGGCTGACGCGCGAGCTGTCCATGGTGTATGCGCCGGAAAAATTCCGCAGCAAGCTGCTTGATGCCTTCATCAGTTTCGTCGAGAACAAGTTTCAGCAGTGCAACGTCGACGTCATTCCGCTGAAGCGGCCGATCAAGGGGCGGGGGCGCTGATGCGCGACAGCAAGCGTCTGCTGTCGGTGTTCCGGTCGCTATCGGAATCGCGGCAGCAGGCCCTGCTGGATTTCGCGGAATTTCTGGCAGGCAAGGAAGGCGCCGAAACCGCTGCGGCGCCGCCCGCAGAACCCTTGCCGATTCCCCGGCCCGAGCAGGAAAACGTGGTCAAGGCGATTCAGCGCCTGATGCAGACCTATCCGATGCTGGAGCGCAACCAGATCTTTCATGAGGCCTCGGCGCAGATGACGCGCCACCTCGTGCATGGTGTGGCCGCTGTCGAGGCGATCGACGAACTGGAACGGATTTTTGCGCGCCAGTATCAACAGCACCTCGATGCGCTGAACAAAGACCGGCCGGCGTCCTGACGCCGAGCGGATCTAGCCGGGCAGCATACGCCCGCACTGCCAACAACTCAGAAAATTCCCGGGATTGCGCTCGCCGCAGTGGGGGCAGATTTTTTCCGCCCCCGGCCTGACATTCAGAAAGGCCGCCAACACCTCGCGCGCCTGGGATTCGCGGGTGTCGTCATCGACCCATACCTCAGGCTGCGCCTGCATGAAGGGAACCTCGCCCAGTGCGCCGGCGGCGTTGGCGTTGAGGATGTGGGTGACGATGCCGAGACTGGACAGCGCGTCGGCGGCGAGTTGGGCGTCGAGCAGGGTGGGGGCGATGTGAACCCGCTTCATTGACGGGCAGGGGCTGTCAAGCCTTGCGGCGGACGCGCACGATCAAGTCGATGCCTTCGGTCACCATGTCCGCCGGCAACGGCGGCAGGCCGGATATCTGTATGGGACCGGCATCGATGTCGGACAGCTTGCCGGTATCCACTTCATAGAGGTGGTGGTGCGGGCTGGTGTTGGGGTCGAAGAACACCTTGCTGGGGTCGACGATGACCTCACGCACCAGACCTTTTTCCAGGAAGAGCTTGAGGGTGTTGTAAACCGTAGCCTTGGAGGTCTCCGAGTGGCGCGTGTTGACGACGGCCATCACCTGGTCGGCCGACAGGTGCTCCTGACGCGAAAACAGCGCGTGCGCAATCTCGATCCGCTGGTGGGTCGGATTGATATCGTGACTGCGCAAAAGGCCAGCCATGGTGTCGCGCGTGTACTGCATGCGGCTTATGATAAACAGCAATCTGGACTTTGTCTAATATCCGGAATGGGTATGAGTGCCATCTGGAAAAGCCCGGCGGGAGGCGGCAAGGCGTTAAAAACCGGTACAATCTCAATCAGTCTTTTGGCCCTCATTTTTAAGCAAAGCAGGAATCCTGTGGTTACGCTCACCCGCCTCGATAGCACGCAACCTGATTTTCAGGCGCGTCTTGCCCGCCTGTTGCAATTCGACGACGCGGCCGATGCCGCCATCGAACAGACGGTCGCTGCGATCCTGCACGACGTGAAGACGCGGGGTGATGCGGCGGTGCTGGAATACACCGAACGCTTCGACCGTCTGTCGGCGACGTCGCTCGCCAGCCTTGAGCTGAATGCAGCCCAACTGCAGGCTGCACTCGAGACGCTGCCCGCCGACACGCGCCACGCGCTGGAAGCCGCGGCGGGACGTGTGCGCCGCTATCACGAGAAGCAGGTCCAGGGCTCGTGGACCTACACCGAGGACGACGGCACCGTGCTGGGGCAGAAGGTCACGCCGCTCGACCGGGTCGGCCTCTACGTTCCGGGCGGCAAGGCGGCCTATCCGTCGTCGGTGCTGATGAACGCGATTCCGGCCAAGGTGGCCGGCGTGGGCGAGCTCATCATGGTGGTGCCGACCCCGGGCGGCGAACAGAATCAGTTGGTGCTGGCGGCCGCCGCAATTGCCGGGGTCGACCGCGTTTTTACCATCGGCGGCGCGCAGGCCGTGGCCGCGCTTGCCTACGGTACCGCAACCGTGCCGCAGGTCGACAAGATCGTCGGCCCCGGCAACGCCTACGTCGCGGCAGCCAAGCGCCGCGTGTTCGGCACCGTCGGCATCGACATGATCGCCGGGCCATCGGAAATCCTGGTGATTGCCGACGGCAGCACGCCGCCGGAGTGGGTGGCGATGGACCTGTTCTCGCAGGCCGAGCACGACGAGATGGCCCAGTCCATCCTGCTGTCGCCCGATGCGGTTTACCTCGATGCGGTATCGGCGGCGATCGACAAACTGATTGAAGAAATGCCGCGCAGCAAGGTGATTCGTACCTCGCTCACCAACCGCGGCGCGCTGATCAAGACGCGTGACCTTGACGACGCGGCGGCGATCTCGAACACCATCGCGCCGGAACACCTTGAACTGTCGGTGGCCGACCCGGACGCGCTGCTGCCCAAGCTGCGCCACGCCGGCGCGATCTTCATGGGCAGGAATACCTGCGAGGCGCTGGGCGATTACTGCGCCGGGCCAAACCACGTTCTGCCCACGTCGCGCACTGCACGCTTCTCGTCGCCGCTCGGCGTCTACGATTTCCAGAAGCGCAGCAGCCTGATCCACGTCTCGCAGGCTGGTGCGCAGACGCTGGGACGGATTGCGGCGACGCTGGCCTACGGTGAAGGCCTGCAGGCGCATGCCCGCTCTGCCGAATATCGTCTGGCCAGTAAATGAGCCAGCTGTTCCAATGAGCCGCTTTTGGAGTGCCGTGGTGCACGGCCTGACGCCCTACGTGCCGGGTGAGCAGCCGAAGCTTGCCAATCTGGTCAAGCTCAACACCAACGAGAACCCCTACGGTCCCAGCCCGCGGGTGTTGGACGCGGTGCGCGCGGAAGCCGCCGACACGCTGCGCCTGTACCCAGACCCCGGTTCCGACCGGCTGCGTGCCGCCATCGCGGCGTATCATGGCGTGGCCGCTGAGCAGGTGTTCGTCGGCAACGGCTCCGACGAGGTGCTCGGGCACGCTTTTCTGGCATTGCTGAAGCACGATCGCCCGATTCTGTTTCCCGACATCACCTACAGCTTCTATCCGGTGTATTGCGGCCTGTACGAAATAGCCTATCGGACGCTTCCGCTCACGGAATCGTTTGAGATCCGGATCGACGACTATCTGGTCGCCAACGGTGGGGTGATCTTCCCCAACCCCAATGCACCAACGGGACGGCTGCTGGCGCTGGGTGAAATCGAGCGCCTGCTCGCCGCTAACCCGGATTCGGTTGTGGTCGTCGACGAGGCCTACATCGACTTCGGCGGCGAATCAGCCGTGCCCTTGGTGGCGCGCTACCCTCAGTTGCTGATCATTCGCACCCTGTCCAAGTCGCATGCGCTGGCTGGCCTGCGCGTTGGCTATGCTGTCGGCCAGGCACCTTTGATCGATGCGCTCAATCGAGTGAAGGACAGCTTCAACTCCTATCCGCTCGACCGTTTCGCCCAGGCGGGTGCCCTGGCTTCGGTGGAAGACCACGCCTATTTCGAGTCGATTTGCAGGAAAGTGGTGGCGACGCGCATTAGGCTGGTGGCTGAAATGGAAGACATGGGCTTCCAGGTGCTGCCGTCGGCCGCCAACTTTATCTTCGCGCGCCATCCGGGACATGAAGGGGCCATGCTCGCCGCCGCCCTGCGCGAGCGCAGCATCATCGTGCGGCACTTCAAGAATCCGGCCCGCATCGCGCCTTTTGTGCGCATCACGATCGGTACCGATGCACAGTGCGATACGCTGCTCGCTGCATTGAAAGCGATTGTGGCCTGCTAGAATCCCTTTACAGTTTTATTTTTCGACGCCATGCGCACCGCCCAAGTCACCCGCAACACCCTGGAAACCAAGATCGCGGTCAGCCTCAACCTTGACGGCACCGGCGTCTCCAAGCTCGCTACCGGCGTGCCGTTTCTCGATCACATGCTCGACCAGATTGCGCGCCATGGTTTGATCGATCTGGACATTCAGGCCACCGGTGATCTGCATATCGATGCTCACCACACCGTGGAAGACACTGGCATTACGCTGGGCCAGGCCTTTGCGCAGGCGCTTGGCGACAAGAAGGGCATCCGCCGCTACGGTCATGCCTATGTCCCGCTGGACGAGGCGCTGTCGCGCGTGGTGATCGACCTGTCGGGACGGCCTGGACTCGAGTATCACGTCGACTACACGCGCGCGCGCATCGGCGAATTCGATGTCGACCTGTTCCTCGAATTCTTCCGCGGCTTTATCAACCACGCCGGGGTCACGCTGCACATCGACAACCTGCGCGGCATCAACGCGCACCATCAGGCCGAAACCATTTTCAAGGCCTTCGGCCGCGCGCTGCGCATGGCCGTGGAACCCGATGCCCGCATGGGTGACGTGCTGCCGTCCACGAAAGGCGCCCTGTGAGCGTCGATATCGCGGTGATCGACTATGGCATGGGCAACCTGCGTTCGGTGTCCAAGGCCATCGAGCACGTCGCACCGGCAGCCAGCGTGGTGGTGACATCCGACCCCGCGCTGATTGCCGAGGCGGGTCGCGTGGTATTTCCCGGTCAGGGCGCAGCGCCCGACTGCATGCGCGAGATCGAAGCGCGCGGCCTGCGCCAGGCGATCATCGACGCCGCCCGCAGCAAGCCTTTTCTGGGTATCTGCATGGGCATGCAGGTGCTGTTCGAGCACAGCGAAGAAGGCGACACCGCCTGCCTCGGCGTCCTGCCGGGAACGGTGCAGCGCTTCCCGCACGAGGCAATGCACGACGATGCCGGCAACAAGCTCAAGGTGCCGCACATGGGCTGGAATAATGTCCATCAGGCGGCGCCGCATCCGCTGTGGGTGGGGATCGAGGAAGGTGCGCGCTTCTATTTCGTGCACAGCTATTTTGTGCAGCCGACCACGCCCGACGTGATTGCGGGATTTTCGCATTATCCCTTCCCGTTCACCTGCGCCGTGGCGTCCGCGAACATCTTTGCGGTCCAGTTCCATCCGGAAAAGAGCCAGAATGACGGTTTGACGCTGCTAGGCAACTTTGTAACCTGGAATCCGGGCGAGCGCGACACCGCCTGCGATATGTCCGGCGCAGCCTGCGCCTAATTTTCCCCTGTACGACCCTGCTGATTAGCCATGTTAA
>JBLMYH010000219.1:0-3434 GCA_050258175.1 Hyphomicrobiaceae bacterium | reverse complement strand
TCGTGACGAAGGGGGGCAACAAGGGCAACGCCACTGCCACCAGTATCGAGGGCGTCTTCGCCGCCGGCGACGTGCAGGACCACATCTACCGTCAGGCCGTCACCAGCGCCGGCACCGGCTGTATGGCCGCGCTCGACGCCGAGCGTTATCTGGACGCGCTTGGCAAGACCAAGTGAGATGAAACGCAGCCGCAGCGCGCTCGCGACGGCCTCGTTCGAGGCGCTGGCGCGGGTGCGCCGCGCCTTGCGCGAGCAGGCCACCCAAGCCGCCACGCTGCACCAGCCATTGCATAATCCCACACCCCAGCCGGACGGCGCCGTGCTGTTCCGCCGTGCCGTCGTCGACGCCGTCCCCCTGCCGCCACCCAATCGCGCGGATACCCAGCGTCCACGCCCCAAACCCGTCGCTCACCAAAGACAGGCGGACGAACGCCAGGTGCTCGTCGACGCCCTGTCCGATCCGTGGGACTGGGAAGCCGCCATCTCGACCGGCGAGGAACTGTTCTACTCGCGCCCCGGCGTACCCACCGCCGCGCTCCGGAAACTGCGGCGTGGCGGCTGGGTCATAAAAGGCGAACTTGATCTGCATGGCCACACCGGCGGCGAGGCACGGGTCGCGCTGGCTGCCTTCCTCAACCGCTGCCAGATCGAGGACCGGCGCTGCGTGCGCATCATCCACGGTAAGGGCCACGGCTCGAAGAACCGTCTGCCCGTACTCAAGAACAAGGTGCGGCACTGGCTGATGCAGCGCGAGGACGTGCTTGCCTTCTGCCAGGCACGCACCGTCGACGGCGGCGCCGGCGCCGTCATCGTGCTATTGAAATCATCGTCACGTTGAAAATGAAAGGCCTGCCATGAGCAACCCCGTCATCACCGACTTCGAACTGCCGTCCACCGGCGGCACCCCGTTCAAACTGTCCGACCATCGCGGCAGGAACGTCGTCGTCTATTTCTACCCCAAGGACAACACCTCCGGCTGCACCCTCGAAGGCCAGGAGTTCCGCGACCTGTACCCCGACTTCAGCAAGGCCAATACGATCGTCGTCGGCGTCTCGCGCGACAGCATCAAGTCGCACGAAGGCTTCAAGGCCGAATATGAATTTCCCTTCGAACTGCTCGCCGACACCGACGAGAAGGTATGTGAGTTGTTCGGCGTGATGAAGCTGAAGAACATGTACGGCAAGCAGGTGCGCGGGGTCGAGCGCAGCACCTTCGTGTTCGACGTGAATGGCAAGCTGGTGAAGAGTTGGCGCGGGCTGAAGGCGCCGGGGCATGCGGCGGAAGTGCTGGGGTTTGTGCAGGGGCTCTGAGCGTTAACCGTTCGTTCGGCCCTCGCCAGGCCGGGGCGAAAGCGCTTAGGCCAGGGAAGGTTCTACCCGATCCCGGCCGGCGTCTCCCTGGCCCCGGCGGCAAAGAACCGCTCGACCACCTCCAGTTTCCGCGTCCGCGTCATCGCCGGCAGCGCGTTCAACAGCAACCTGCCATACGGCTTGTCCGCCAGTCGCGTGTCGCAGATCATCAGCACGCCGCGATCGGTCTCGGTCCGGATCAGCCTCCCCGCCCCTTGTTTCAGCGTGATCGCCGCGTGCGGCAGCTGGTAGTCCATGAACGGCTTGCCGCCGTTCTTCTCGGCTTGCGCGATGCGCGCGGCCACGACCGGATCGTCGGGCGGCTGGAACGGCAGCTTGTCGATGATGACGACCGACAGCACGTCGCCGGGCATGTCGACGCCTTCCCAGAAGCTCTGGCTGCCCAAGAGCACCGCATTGCCGGCTTTCTGGAAACGGGCGAGGAGTTCGTTCTTCGGTGCGTCGCCCTGCACCAGGAGCGGGTAGTCCCACGCGCGAAACTTGAACGCGTCGCTCAGCAGGCCGCGTGCCTTGTCCAGCGCACGCAGGCTGGTGAACAGGATGAATGCACGGCCGCGGCTGACTTCCAGCACCGGCAAGGCCGCGTTGACGACGGCCTCGGTGAACTCGGGCGTGTTCGGCGCGGGGAGATTCTGCGGCACATAGAGCACGCCCTGGCGCGGGTAGTCGAAGGGGCTGTCGACGCACAGGGTTTCGGCGTCCTCGATGCCGAGCCGGGTTTTCAGATGGGTGAAGTCGCCACCGACCGATAGTGTGGCCGAGGTAAGAATCCACGCCTGCGCGCGCTCGGTGAGCTTGGCGCCGAACATGGCGCCGACGGACAGCGGCGTCGCGTGCAGCAGCAGCGAGCTCATGGTGGTTTCGAGCCAGCGCACACGCGGGGTGTCGGGGTCATCGTCGCGCTGCCAGCTGGCCAGGGTGGCCCGCACCGCCTGCGCGCGCTCGAAGCAGTTCTTCAGGTCGGCATCGCGTTCGGCCTGACTCTCCAACAACTTCGCCATTTCATCCAGCGCCGCCGACAGCGTCTTCATCGCATCCGGCCATTTGTCGTAGCGCGTGAGCTCGGCGATGGTCGCCTTGACCGGATTCTGCGGAAACGCGAGGCGCAGGTCGCGTGCGGCCTTGACCAGATCCTCGGCGGCACGGCGTAGGGCCGGGAAGTCGCCCGCTTTCACGGCGGCCAGCCGCTTGGTGTCGCCGGCCAGGTCGAGCAGCTGCGCGGTGGACAGCGTCTCGCCGAAGAACTGCGCGGCGGTTTCGGCAAGCTGGTGCGCTTCGTCGAGGATCACGGTGTTGCATGCCGGCAGGAGTTCGGCGACGCCCTCGTCCTTCAACCACAGGTCGGCGAAGAAGAGATGATGGTTGACCACCACCACTTCGGCGTCGAGCGCGGCCTTGCGTGCGGCCATGACGAAGCAGTCCTTGTAATGGCTGCACTCGCTGCCGAGACAGGTGTCGCGGCTGGAGACGGCGTAATGCCAGGCAGTGGCATCCTCGGGGATGCCTTCGGCTTCGGCCCGGTCGCCGCTCGTTGTGGTCTCGGCGAAGCGCGCGATTTTTTGCAGCCACATGGCATCGTCGCGGTTGGCAAAACGGCCGTCGCTCAAGTTGCGCTGCAGATGGTGGTGGCAGACGTAATTGGCGCGGCCCTTCAGCAATGCCACCTTGACGGGCGATTTCAGCGCGCGCCGCGCCGCCGGCAGGTCGCGGTGAAACAGCTGGTCCTGCAGGGCCTTGGTGCCGGTGGAGATCACCACCTTGCCGCCCGAAAGCAAGGCGGGAACCAAATAGGCCAGCGTCTTGCCAGTTCCGGTACCGGCCTCGGCCAGCAGCACGCTGTTTTCGGCAACCGCGCGCTCGACCGCCTCCGCCATGGCCAGCTGTTGCGGGCGCGCACGCCAACCCGGCAAGACTGCGGCACACGCACCATCGGGGGAAAAGAGATGTTTCAAATCAAACATTTTGGGCCAGATTTCAAGGCAAAGTGTAACATTCGGCACTGGCGGGGATTCCGGGGCGCATCTCCTGCTGGACGATGGCCGCGTGCACGGCGACCGGAAAAACC
>JBLMYH010000218.1:0-5064 GCA_050258175.1 Hyphomicrobiaceae bacterium | reverse complement strand
CTGGCCGCGGCGCCCCGCGATGCCGACGCGCTGCTCGGCCTGGCCCGCGCCAGTTCGCGTAGCGGCAAGAAGGACGCTGCCGTACCGCGCTACCGCGCCTATCTGGAACTGCGTCCGCAGGACAAGGACGTGATGCTGGAATACATGGAACTGGAAGCCGAGCGCGGCAACAGCCAGGCGGTGCAGGAATATGACGCGCTGTATCGCCAGCGCTTCGGCGCCAGCAAGGCATACTGGCTGCGCATGGCCGACATGTACGCGCTGGGCAACGATCCCGCCGCCGCGTCGTCCGCCCTCGAGGAAGCCACCCGCCTCGCCCCGCAGGACCCTGCGCTGTTCTATCGGCTGGCGCAAAGCTATTCCACCGACAAGGAAGCCGGGAACGCGGCCGACGCCATCGAACAGGCGGTGGAACTGGCCCCGAAGAATCTGGAGTACCTGCGCACCCGCGCCGACATCGCCTCATGGCGCAGCGACTACGCCACGGCGCTGGACAGCTACCGGCGCATTCTCGCCATCGCGCCGGACGATCCCGGCGCGCACCTGGGGATTGCCCGCGTGCAGTACTGGCGCAGTCAGCTGGACGCGTCGGCATGCGCCTATCGCGACTACCTTGCACGGCAGCCGGGTGTGGCCGCCGCATGGATGGAATACATCGTCGTCGTCACCGAGCTGGGCGACTACGCGCATGCGATGGAACTGCTGGAAGACTACCGCTCGCGCTTCGGCGACAACGTCGCCTACCGCAAGCAGAAGGCGCGCGTGCTGGCATGGGCCGAGCGGCCAACGTCCTCGCTTGCTCTCGTCGACGAACTCGCGCCGACGCTGCCCGACGACTACGAACTGGGCTACACCCGCACCATCGCCCTGCATTACGCCCATCGCCCGCGCGAGGCGCTGGCGAGTCTCGCCGACGTCGCGCTGCTGCGCCCGGGCAGCAAGGAAGTCCTGGATCTGACACGCTTCATTTACACGCCTCTGCGTTCCAATGCCACGTTCGACCTCGGCTACCAGACCGCCTCCGACGACATCACCCTCCGGCATGCCGGCCTGCGCGGCGAATACGTGATCAATCCCGAGACGCGCCTGTTCGGCGGCAGCGACCGGCAGACGATCCACACGAAAACCGGCAGTATTTATGCAAAGCCGGACGGCGGCACCTCCATCGGCTACAACCACGCCTGGCTGGGTATACAGCACCGCACTTCCCCCAGGCTGTCGCTCGACGCGCAAATCGGCGGCGGCGCCGCCGAAGGAGACAGCCACTTCATCTACGAAGCAGGCGCCGACATGCAGCCCCGGGACGACCTTGCGCTGCGCCTGTCGCACCGGCAGGACCTGTTTGCCGTATCGCCCCGCGCCGCCAAGCTCGGGATCGAGCGCCGTGCCAACACCCTCGACGCGACCTGGACCCCCGACCTGCGTCACACCGTCGACAGTCATCTCGCCTATGACACCTTCTCCGACGGCAACGACCGCTGGGAGGCCGAACTCGCGCCACGCCGCGCCATCCTGCGCACCCAGCGTCTGAACCTGGATCTCGGCGTGAGCGGCCGCTGGTTCGGTTTCGATCACGATCCGGGCAACGGCTACTACGCGCCTTCCCTCTATCAGCGCTACGCGCTGACCGCCTTCACCTACTGGAAAATCAGCGACGATGACGGCGTGAGCGTGGCCTTCAGCTACGGCCCCTACAAGGACAACACCATGGGGGGCTTCCGCAGCGGCGGCGACATCGCGGCGGAAGGCTTCTTCGGCCTGTACCGCGACTGGTACCTCGACGTGAAGGCCGCCCTGTCCAACTACGGCGGCGGCACCACGGCCGGATACCGTTCGCACCTGTTCGAACTCAGCCTGACGCGCCGCTTTTGAACAGCCACGCCCGACGAGTTGATGGTGCAACATGACTCGCCGGCTCCTGCTTCTCCTCTTTCTCCTCCCCTTCGCCGCAGCGGCTGCCCCGATGCCGTCGGCGCGCGCAGTGGCGATCACCTTCGACGACCTGCCTTTTGCCGCGGTGCCAACCGGGGAGGACGGCTATCTTGAAAGTATGACTGCCCGGCTGCTGCACAGCCTGCAGGCCGAACAGGTGCCGGCGGTGGGCTTCGTCAACGAAGCGAAGCTGACTCGCGACGACACGCTCGATCCGCTGCGGGTCGATTTGCTGCGCAGCTGGATAAAGGCCGGCTTCGAACTGGGCAACCATACCTACTCGCACCTTTCGCTCAACCGGGTGCCGCTCGCCGTTTTCGAAGCCGACCTGCTGCGGGGCGAAACCGTCACCCGCCCCCTTATGCTGAGCGCAGGCAAAACCCCGCGCTGGTTCCGTCACCCCTTTCTGCATCAAGGAACGACTCCGGAGGTGCGGAGGGCATTCCAGGATTTCCTGGCGGAACACGGCTACGCAGTGGCCCCAGTAACCGTGAACAGCGCGGAATGGGTCTTCGGCGCCGCGTATGCGCGGGCGCAAGCGCAGGGCGACGAAGCAGCGGCACACCGCATCGGCGAAGCCTACCTGCCCTATATGCAGGCGGTGCTCGCGCAGGCCGAGCAGCTTGCCCTCGACCTGTTCGGCCGCCCCATCTCCCACGTGCTGGTGCTGCACGCCAACGCGCTCAATGCGGATTATTTCGCCGCGCTCGCGGCCATGCTCAGACAACGCGGCTATCGCTTCATTTCGCTGGACGACGCGCTCGGGGACAGTGCCTACGCCTCGCCTCTGGCTCCCACCGGGATCGAGGGCGAATCCTGGCTCGAGGGCTGGGCCCGCGAGGCTGGACTGCGGCCGTCCCAGCCGCCGCCGGTTCCGGGCTTCGTCAAGCGCTGGGCCGGGCCAGCCGCCTATCAGCGCTACTGAGATGCCCCTGCGCGCGATTGCCATGACAGCCGCGTTTGCGGTCACGTTTTTCACCTCCCTGCCGGCGACGGCAGCCGACACCCTGCGCAGCCTGGCGCAGTCGGCCGGTATCCATTTCGGCGCTGCCGTGAACGTCGCGGCACTGAATACGGACAAGACCCATGCGCGGCTTCTGGCGCGCGAATTCAACCTGGTCACGCCCGAGAACGCGCTGAAATTTTCCGTGGTGCAACCCGAACGAGGACGCTTCGATTTCACGCAGGCCGACGCCCTCTTCGCCTTTGCCGAGACACACCAGATGCAGGTGAACGGCCACGTTCTGGTATGGGACCGGCAGCTTCCGGACTGGCTGACGCAAGGCCATTTCAGCCGCGACGAGCTCAAGGCCATCCTGCACGACCACATCCGAACGTTGATGACGCGCTATCGCGGCCGCGCGGCGTCATGGGACGTGGCGGCCGAGGCGGTGGGAGAAGACGGCAAGCCGCGCGACACTTTCTGGTCGCGCGGCATCGGCCCGGATTACCTCGCGCTGGCATTCCGCTGGGCGCACGAGGCCGACCCGCAGGCGCGCCTGCGCTACAACGATTACGGAGGCGAGGGCACCGGCGCCAAGTCTGACGGCATCTATACGCTTGTAGCCAAGCTGCGCATGCAGCGCGTGCCGATCGACGCCGTGGGCCTGCAGATGCACGTGAGCCTGGAAGACGCACCGCGTGCCGAGGACGTGCGCATCAACATGAAGCGGCTCGCCGCGCTCGGGCTGCAGACCGACATCACCGAAATGGACGTGATGCTTCAGCTGCCATCGAGCCAAGCGGCCCTCAGGAAACAGGCTGAACTGTACCGCAACATGCTGCAGGTCTGCCTGGCGATGCCGCAGTGCCGCAGCTTCTCCACCTGGGGCGCGAGTGACCGCTACTCGTGGATCCCGGAATTCTTCCCTGGCAAGGGTGAGGCGTTGCTGTTCGATGCGGATGGCCACGCCAAACCGGCCTACTACGGCATCCAGCGACTGCTTCGCCGTGCAGGACAGGGCAAGGCCGGAGATCCTAAATCGAACGGGCGGACCTTGACTCGACTGCATGCCTGAAACTGGTGCCGGGAGGGGGACTCGAACCCCCACAGTGTTACCACCGGCGGATTTTGAATCCGCTGCGTCTACCGATTCCGCCATCCCGGCAAGGGACCGGACGCGAACGCGGCCGGCGACAGAAGCCGCGCATTATCGCCGAACCGGACGGTCTGCCGCAAGGCGGCAGCTATAATCGCGCCCCATGCGTGTTGCCGATTTTGATTTCGATCTCCCCGCCGACCTGATTGCGCAGTTTCCGCCCGCGGTGCGCGGCGGCAGCCGGCTGCTGCACGTCGAGGCGTCCGGCAGCTTGCACGATCGCTGGTTCAGCGAGTTGCCGACGCTGCTGCGGCCGGACGACCTGCTGGTGATGAACGACACGCGCGTGATCAAGGCGCGGCTGTTCGGCCACAAGGAGTCTGGCGGCAAGGTCGAATTGCTGGTGGAACGGGTCACGGGCGAATGCGAGGCGCTGGCCTTCGTCCGCGCCAGCCACGCGCCGAAGCCGGGTTCGCGGATCCGTCTTTCCGACGACACCATGCTTGACGTGCTGGCGCGGCAGGACGACCTGACGCGGCTGCGCTTTTCGCGGCCGGTGCTGGACGTGCTGGATCAATTCGGCCGCCTGCCGCTGCCGCCCTACATCGAACACACGCCGACGGCGGACGACGAGGCGCGCTACCAGACCGTGTATGCGAATGAACCGGGGGCCGTGGCGGCGCCGACGGCCGGCCTGCATTTCGACGATGCGATGCTCGATACGCTGAATGAAATGGGGGTCCGCACTGCGCGGGTGACGCTGCATGTGGGCGCCGGCACCTTCCAGCCGGTGCGGGTGGACGACGTGGCCGACCATAGGATGCACAGCGAGCGCTACACGATTCCGCCGGCGACCGTCGAGGCGATTCGCGAGACGCGCGCGCGCGGTGGCCGCGTGGTGGCGGTGGGCACCACCAGCCTGCGTGCGCTGGAAGCGGCGGCCCTGGCAGACGAATTGCGCGCGGGCTCCGGCGAAACGGACATCTTCATTACGCCGGGCTACCGCTTCCAAGTGGTCGATGCGCTCATCACCAACTTCCATTTACCCCGATCCACGCTCTTGATGCTGGTCTCCGCGTTTGCCGGCCTAGAC
>JBLMYH010000217.1:0-10183 GCA_050258175.1 Hyphomicrobiaceae bacterium | reverse complement strand
TGCTGTTCGCCCACGGCGCACCCTGGATCGGTGGCGCCAGGGCGGGCCTCGAAAAATTTCTGACGGATCTGGAATGCATGGGGTGCTAGCCAGACCCGATCAGCAGCCGGGCCTGCGCCGTTGCGCGCCCGCATAGAAGAGCGCAAGCAGACCCGCAGCGAGCAGCGCGAGGGTCCCGGGCTCGGGAACGGCCCTGGCAAAGGCGGTGGCGATGATGGCATCGGCCGCCGTGGTCGGATGGAATCCATCCCAGAAGAGATAGCTGTCGGGATTGGCGCAGAGCGCCACCGGGAGTAGCGAGGTCAGACAAGCGTCCTGCGAATTGGAAAGCCCGTACTTGGCAGGATTCAGGACCACATCGTTGAGGAAGGAATAGGTGTCGAACTGTACGATGCGGGTGGCCGGGAACAGCTGGCTCAGGTTCCCGAGCTGGAATGCAAGCGTTGCGTCGAATACGGTGGAAAAAGCGTGGGCCTGCGTCTGCAGCCCCGCGCTTTGGGCGAAGGGTGTGAGGCCCAGGTCCGGCAGGTTGGGGACAAGGATGTGCGTCGCACCCGCCGTCGCCAGCTCTCCCACGTAGGCCGCGATGTTCTGCGCAGCGATGATGGGAGAATCGAGCGTGAGAAAGTCGTTCGCGCCGCCCCACATGAAGTACAGGGCGTTGGGGTCCGCTGTCCCGCCCGACATGGTCAGGTAGCTTCCGACTTGCTGATACATCCCGGGCAATCCGTATGCTCCCGAACTGCCGGCAGTGCCACCGTCGCCGAAGTTTCCAATACCCGTCGTGGAACCTGCAACGGCAAAGTCGAAGAAATTCGCGGGCGTACCGCCGCCCGGCAGGATGGAATCCGCCAGGCGTTCCACCGCAACCGGCCCGTTGGAATAGCGCCCGTCGTAATAGGGCGGACACGGGTGATAGGGATCGCAGTTGCCGCCCAGCAGCTTGTAAATGCTCAGGACCGCGGAAGGGCTGCTCCCCGCATCCGAGAGGCTGTCGCCGAACGCATACAGCCCGGTGTAAGGCGTGGCCCAGACCTGGGCAGCGCTCAGCAAGAAAGCCAGGAAAGACACCAGGGAAACCAAATTTCTCTTCATGATCGTTCACCCTTGCGGTTGTGGCCGGAAACGGCGAGGGAAGGGGCGGCAGCCCTCCCGAAAAAGAGCCAGATGAACTGTCTGGCGCCTGTCTTCATGGCGCGGCGTTCGCCTACCTGCCGCCCAGATCGTCGATGGCATCCACCACGACGCCGGTGCCGATGGCGATCAGCAGGATATCGCCGGCCACCCGAACGTACTTGTGGCCGGCGGGCGGTACGCCCAGGCTCACCACGACGCGCGGCGGCAGATCGTAGTACACCACGTCACGCGGCAGCGGCCGGCCAAGCTGCCATTTCCGGGCCTGACCGGGCGGCATGCAACCATTGTGTTTCTTGGCCAGTCCCGGCGGGCAGCGGCCATGCCGGAAGCTGTCCGCGTAATACTCGCGCACGACAGCGCGCTGATGATCGTCGAAATGCAGCCCCCCCCGGACGTCGCCCCGCCGATCATCCCGCCGGTACCGGTCATCGCCGCGCGAATCCTGCGCGCCCTTGTCCGACTTGCCATGGCCTGCCCAGTCCGGCTTGTCGCCAAAGACCGGGCCGACGACGAAGACGCCGGTCACGAACAGGGCGAGGGCAATTTTTCTTTGCGAGGGTGCTCGCATCTCTTCTCCAGTCACCAGGGTTATGGGCTGCGTGCCGGCGCGTCCGCCCGCGTTCGGGCTGATGGTGCGGCGACGAAAACCAGATGCAAAAAACATTCCATGCCAGATAAAACAATGACTTGCCCGCAGCGGCCCGATGACATGTCAAAAATTCCGACAGAAAATCATCCTGGCGACGCAGCCTTTGCTCGGCCAGGGTCGGGTCGACCTCGCCGCGACGGCGACGACGGCCGAACACCGCGGCCGGTCCGGAGCGGACGGGGAACGTGCGCCGCTCGCAGTATAGCGAGCGGCCGCACTCGATTGCGCGATCTCCGGCCGCATGCTGCGCGACGTTTTTCCGCATGGTTCACGAGTTCCTTCGATCCCGCCGGCCGGCTATCGCGCTCTCGGTCGTATTCCCGGGCGGAAAGGGACGAACCTGACCCGATCCTGGACTAGCGCACTTGGATCTCGACACCCATGAAAAAAATCATGGGGAAATACCCTACTTTTCTTCTTGGGTATTTTGTCTAAATTGAGTATCCGAATTCGGGGCGGTAAGCGAGCCATTGCGAGACCGGTTGGAGGCAAGGAGAAAGCGCCATGATCCCAGCGTCGTTTGAATATCACGTTCCCCATTCGGTCTCTGAAGCCATTGGGCTGCTGTCCCAGTATGGCGGCAACGCCAAGCTGCTGGCGGGCGGACACAGTCTCCTGCCGATGATGAAACTGCGTTTTGCGGCGCCCGAACACCTCGTCGACCTGAACCGCATCGACTCGATGCGCGGTATCAAGGAAGAGAACGGGGTGATCAGGATCGGGGCGATGACCGTGGAACGCGACCTGCTCGAATCCCGTCTGCTCAAGGAAAAGCTTCCTCTGCTGCCCGAAGCGGTGCGCCAGATTTCCGATCCCCAGGTTCGCAACCGCGGCACCATTGGCGGCGACCTCGCGCATGGCGATCCGGCCAACGATCACCCGGCCCTTGCCATCGCGCTCGATGCCAGCCTGGTCCTGGAAGGCCCGAATGGCCGCCGCACGGTGAAAGCGGAAAAGTTTTTCCACGGCTTTTACATGACGGAATTGGCCGAGGATGAAATCCTGGTGGAAATCGAGGCCGCCCCCTCCCCCGCCGGAACCGGCTGGGCCTACGAAAAGCTTAAACGCAAGACGGGCGACTGGGCCACCGCCGCCGCCGCGGTGCTCATGCGCCAGGAAGCCGGCAAGGTGAGCGCCATCCGCATCGCGCTGACCAATGTCGCGCCCACCGCCTTGCGCGCCGAAGCCGCGGAGCAGGCGCTGCTGGGCAAGCCGCTGTCCGACTCCACCATCCAGGATGCCATGGAAAAAGCCCGGGCAATTTGCGATCCGGCAGAAGACTTGCGTGGCGACGCCGAATACAAGACCGCGATGGCGGGTGAAATGCTGCGACGCGCATTGCTGCGCGCAGCCGAACGCTGCGCCTGAGCCAAGCGCGTGACCGTGACCGTTGCGCAACGCCCAAGACCGACGAGGAGACAGACATGTCCAAGCAAACGATACGCGTGAAGGTGAACGGCCAGCAGCTTGAAAAGGCGGTCGAGCCGCGCACGCTGCTGGTGCACTTCCTGCGGGAAGCGCTCGATCTGACCGGCACCCACATCGGCTGCGAAACCAGCCATTGCGGCGCCTGCACGGTGGACCTGGACGGCCGCTCGGTGAAGAGCTGCACCGTCCTCGCCGTGCAATGCGACGGCAGCGAAGTGCTCACCGTGGAGGGCCTGGCGCAGAACGGCGTCCTGCATGCGGTCCAGGAGGCCTTCTACCTGGAGCATGGCCTGCAATGCGGATTCTGCACCCCCGGCATGCTGATGCGCGCCTACCGCTTCCTGCAGGAGAACCCCGACCCGACCGAGGAGCAGGTACGCGAAGGCATGTCGGGCAACCTGTGCCGCTGCACCGGCTACCAGAACATCATCAAGGCCGTCCTCCACGCGGCGGCCACGCTGCGCGCGCATGAACACGCGGCGGTCGCCGCCTGAGGCGTTGCCCTAGAAGCAAGGAGAGCCAAATGAACGCACCTACCGATGTGCTGGTTGCGCTGGGCGGGGTCGGACAGCCCCGACTGCGCAAGGAAGACGCCCGCTTCATCCAGGGCAAAGGCAACTACGTCGACGACATCAAGCTGCCCGGCATGGTGCACATGGACATCGTGCGCTCGCCGCTGGCCCATGCGCGCATCAAGCGCATCGACAAGACGGCGGCCCTGGCGGTACCCGGGGTGATCGCCGTGTTGACCGCCGAAGACCTGAAGCCACTGAAGCTGCACTGGATGCCCACCCTGGCCGGCGACGTGCAGGCCGTCCTGGCGGACGAGAAAGTGCACTTCCAGATGCAGGAAGTGGCCGTGGTGATCGCCGACGACCGCTACAGCGCCGCGGACGGGGTGGAGGCGGTGCAGGTCGAATACGAGGAACTGCCGGCGGTGGTGGACCCGATCGAGGCGCTGAAGCCCGACGCGCCGGTGCTGCGCGAGGACCTGGCCGGCAAGACCGAAGGCGCCCATGGCCCGCGCACCCACCCCAACCACATCTTCACCTGGGAGGCCGGCGACAAGTCGGCGGCCGATGCGGCCTTCGAGGCAGCGGAGGTCACGGTGAAACAGGACATGCTCTACCCGCGCGTGCATCCCTGCCCGCTGGAAACCTGCGGCTGCGTGGCCTCATTCGACCCGATCAGGAAGGAGCTGACCACCTACATGACCTCGCAGGCACCCCACGTGGTGCGAACGGTGGTATCGATGCTGTCGGGCATTCCCGAGTCCAAGGTGCGCATCGTCTCGCCCGACATCGGCGGCGGCTTCGGCAACAAGGTGGGAGTCTATCCCGGCTATGTGTGCGCCATCGTCGCCTCGATCGTACTGGGGCGTCCGGTGAAATGGGTCGAGGACCGCATCGAGAACCTTTCCACCACCGCCTTTGCCCGCGACTACCACATGACCGGCGAACTGGCTGCCACCAAGGACGGCCGGATCACCGGCCTGCGGGTTCACGCCTACGCCGACCACGGCGCGTTCGACGCGCAGGCCGCGCCCACGCATTACCCGGCGGGGTTGTTCCATGTCTGTTCGGGCTCCTACGACATCCCGGCGGCCTACGCCCGGGTCGACGGCGTCTACACCAACAAGGCGCCGGGCGGCGTGGCCTACCGCTGCTCGTTCCGGGTAACCGAGGCCGTCTACGTGATCGAGCGCATGATCGACGTGCTCGCGCAAAAGCTCAACCTGGACAAGGCCGAAATCCGCATGCGGAATTTCATCCGCAAGGAGCAGTTCCCGTACCACTCCGCCTTCGGCCTGGAATACGATTCCGGCGACTACGCCACGGCGCTGCAGAAGGTCATGGACGCCGTCGACTACCCTGCCTTGCGCAAGGAGCAGGCCGCAAGGCGCGCCGATCCCGCCGCGCCCACGCTGATGGGAATCGGCATCGCCAGCTTCACCGAGATCGTGGGTGCCGGGCCGTCGAAGCTGTGCGACATCCTCGGCCTGTCCATGTTCGACTCGTGCGAGATCCGCGTCCATCCCACCGGCAGCGCGATCGCGCGCATGGGCACCATCAACCAGGGCCAGGGACACCCGACCACCTACGCGCAGATCATCGCCACCGAACTCGGCATTCCGTCCGAGGACATCCAGGTCGAAGAAGGCGATACCAGCACGGCCCCCTACGGCCTCGGCACCTATGGCTCGCGCTCCACGCCGGTCGGCGGCGCGGCGGTGGCGATGGCTGCGCGCAAGATCCACGCCAAGGCGAAAAAAATCGCGGCGCATTTGCTCGAGGTTGCGGAGGCCGATCTGGAATGGCAGATCGACCGCTTCAAGGTGAAAGGCGACGACGCCCGCTTCAAGACCATGAAGGACATCGCCTGGACGGCCTACCACGAGGCCCCGCCCGGAATGGAGCCGGGATTGGAAGCGGTCTACTACTACGACCCGCCCAACTTCACCTATCCCTTCGGGTCCTATCTGTGCGTGCTCGACATCGAGAAGGCCACTGGCGTTTCCCACGTGCGCCGCTTCTACGCGCTGGACGACTGCGGCACCCGCATCAACCCGATGATCATCGAGGGGCAGATCCATGGCGGGCTCAACGAGGGCTTCGCGGTGGCCATGGGGCAGTTGCTGAGCTTCGACAAGCAGGGCAACATCCAGGGCAATACGCTGATGGATTACTTCGTGCCGACGGCGGTTGAAACCCCGCATTGGGAAACCGACTTCACGGTCACGCCGTCGCCGCATCACCCGATCGGTGCCAAGGGCGTCGCCGAGTCGCCGCACGTGGGCTCCATCCCCTGCTTCTCCAACGCTGTCATCGACGCCTTCGCGCATCTCGGCGTGACCCACATGAACATGCCGCATACCGCCTGGCACGTGTGGCAGACCTGCCGCGAACACCAGCTGGCTGCCTGAGCGGGAGACGGCATGGAAGTCACCCTGGACAAACGCTATCCGCTGCACGTCGACATCGACCGCGCGTGGTCCCTGCTGCGCGACCTGCGCACGCTTGCCAGCTGCATGCCGGGGGCAGCCATTACCGAAGAGATCGATCCCCAGCATTACAAGGGCACGGTGAAGGTCAAGGTCGGCCCGGCCACGGCGATGTTCAACGGCGATATCGAGGTGCTCGGCATCGACGAAGCCGCGCACCGCATCCGGCTGCTCGGCAAGGGCGCCGACCCGGGTGGCTCCACCGCGGCGATGGACCTGACCACCCGTCTGGAGCCGGCCGGCCCCGATGAGAGCGTCCTGGTAGGCACCGCCCAGGTGACGGTCAACGGCAAGTTCGCCCAGTTCGGCGGACGCATGATGTCGCAGGTGTCGGACCAAGTGCTGAACCAGTTTGCCGACAACTTCAAGGCAAACGCCGCCGCCCGACCCGGCGCCGCGCCCCCGCCGGCTCAGGAACTCAACGCCCTGCTGATCGGGTGGAACCTGTTCAAGGCCTGGATTGCCCGGCTCTACCACAGCCTGTTCGGCAGGCCCAGCTGAGATGCAGAATGGACCAACGGTTCCTGGATCAGGGATTGCGCGAGGCGCGCTACATACCCGAACCGGGCCTCACGATCACGCTTTGGCTGGCCCTGACGATCGGCCGCCCGCTGCTGCTGGAAGGTGATGCGGGCGTAGGCAAGACGGCCGTCGCCGGCGCCCTCGCCGACGCGCTCCACCGCCGACTGATCCGACTGCAGTGCTATGAAGGGCTGGACCTGCAGCAGGCGGTGTACGAATGGAACTACGGGCGCCAGTTGCTCGCCATCCGCCTGCACGAGCAGGATGCCGCGCGCCTCGCCGAGGAGGACCTGTTTGCCCGCGACTACCTGCTGGAACGCCCGCTGCTGGCCGCCATCGTTAGCGCCACGCCGTGTGTGCTGCTGATCGACGAGATCGACCGCGCCGACGAGGCGTTCGAGGCCTACCTGCTGGAAGCGCTGGCCGACTACCAGATCACCATCCCCGAACTGGGCACGCTCAAGGCGACGACCCCGCCCGTGGTCGTGCTGACCAGCAATGGCACCCGCGATCTGTCCGATGCGCTGCGCCGCCGTTGCCTCTACTATTTCCTCGACTACCCCAGCCTCGCGCGCGAAATCGAGATCGTGCAGGCCACGCAGCCCGCCGCCGAAGCCCGCCTGATCGAGGAGGCGGTGGGATTCGTCCAGCGCCTGCGGCGGGAAGACCTGCAAAAGACACCGGGCATCGCCGAGACGCTGGACTGGGTGCACGCCCTTTACCGTCTCGATCTCAAGGCCTTGCCGCACGATCCCGATACCCTGCTCAGCACCCTGTCCTGCCTGCTGAAGACGCGCGAAGACCGCGCGCGCATCACCCCGCAGGATGCGCTGCGCCTGGCGGAAGGCAGAAAGGTCTCGCAGCATGGCTGAAAGGCCCGACCTGACGCCGCAGCCGCTGCAGGCCATCGCCGGATTCGCCGCGCGCCTGCGCGAACAGGGATTTCGCGTCGGCATACCCGAGCAGCAGGCCATGCTGCAGGCCGCGCTGAGCCTGGGAGTCGGGCACCACCGGCAGGTCGAGGCCTGCTGGCGCAGCGTGGTATGTGGCGATGCCGACGAATGGCGGCGCTATCCGGAACTGTTCGCGCACTACTGGTTCCCCGAGCGTTTCAAGGGCAGCGTGCGCGCCCGTGCCACGAACCGCCCGCGGCGCGACCTGCGGCAACTGATCGGCGACCTGCACGCTGCAGCCGACGGCGGCCCCGCCCCGGGCAGCGCGGTGCCGGGTGCCGGCGGCCGCGAGGAGGCTGCCCCGCAAGGCGATGCGGAACATGCCCAGGGCGGCGCCAGCCGCTCCGATTCGGTGGACCAGCGGGACTTCAGGGAATGGCAGACGCCCGAGCTGGGCCAGCTGGAACGCATCGTCGAAGACCTCGCGCGCCGCATGCGGGCGCGCCTGACGCGCCGGCGCCGCCTCGACGCGCGGGGCAGGCAACTCGATCTGCGCAAGACCCTGCGGCGCTCGCTGCGCACCGGCGGCATCCCCTTCGAGCCGGCTTGGCTCAAGCGGCGGCGCGAACCGCCGCGCCTGTTTATCCTGGTCGATGTGAGTCGCTCCATGGAACTCTACGCCCGCCTGTTTCTGCACATTGCCCGCGCCTTTGCCGCGGTGCTGCGGGCACGGGTGTTCGTGTTCCATACGCACCTGGCCGAAGTCACCACGCTGCTGCGACACCCGTCGCGCGACGCGCAGGAAAAGATCGCCGCCGTCGCCGCCGGTTTCGGCGGCGGCACACGCATCGCTGCCAGCCTGGAAAATTTCGCCACGATCCACGCCAGAGGCGCCTTGTCGCGTGCTGCGCGGGTGATGGTGATGAGCGACGGGTTCGACAGCGACGACGCGGATGCACTGCGCCGCGCCCTCGCCGCGATCCGGGCGCGGGGTGCACGCATCTACTGGCTGCATCCGAGCCGCGATGTCCCGCAGGCATCCGCCCTGGCCCCCTGCTTCGGGATCATTTCGGCCTTCGCACCGGTCTATAACGTAGAAAGCCTGTCCCATCTGGACATCCTGATCAGCTAGCGAGGAGGCGCATGAAGAGCTTGCTTGAAACCGCCGTCCGCCTGGAGCAGGAAGGCGTGCCGTTCGCCCTGGTGACCGTGTTGCGAACGGTCGCGCCGACGTCTGCCCATCCCGGCGACAAGGCGGTGGTGACGCCGGAAGGGAAATTCCATGGCTGGGTCGGCGGCGGCTGCGCCCAGCGCCATATCGTGCGCGCCGTGCGCGCCGCCCTGGCCGACGGCAAGACTCGCCAGATCCGGGTCGTGCCCGAGGACGAGGTCGACGCGGCAGCGCGGGAGGTCGAGGAATTCGCGTCCCACTGTCCGTCGCGCGGCACGCTCGAACTGCTGATCGATCCCGTGCCGGCGCGACCCCAACTGGTGGTACTGGGGGATTCGCCGGTGGCGAGCAGCCTGTCGGCGCTGGCGCCCCAGCTCGGATTCGACGTCACCGTTGCTGCGATCGACGCCCAGGCCAGCGACTTCCCCGAGGCCGCGGCCGTGTACCCGGTATTCGCAGCGGACACCCTGCGCGAACGCGTGAAACCGGGCGCCGATGTGGTGGTCGCCACGCAGGGGAAACTCGACGTCATCGCCTTGAAAACCGCCCTGTCGCTCGGCGCCCGCCACGTCTCCTTCGTCGCGAGCCTGCGCAAAGCCACCGCGCTGAAGGCGGACCTGCGCAAGGAAGGCCTCGCCACTGCGGACATCGAGGCGATCGTCGCGCCGGCCGGTCTGGATATCTCTGCCCGGACCCCGGCGGAGATTGCGCTGTCCGTCCTCGCGTATCTGGTCGCGCTGCGGCGCGGCAGCGCAGCGGTGGCCCGCGCCCCCGCGACATCGATAACCGCCCCGGCCCCGCTCGCCGCGGTGAGCGGCGGCGGAGCCAGGCGCTGATATGGGATGCCCACTGAAAGCCGGCGGCGGCCTGTATAGCCGTCTTGTCATCGGTGCGGTCCTGCTGGCGGCCGGCAAGGGCGAACGGCTGGGTGGGCGGCCCAAGCCGCTGCTGCAGCTCGGTGGCGTTCCGCTGATCCGGCGCCAGCTGGTTGCCCTGTCAGGCGCCGGCGTGGACGAACTGGCCGTGGTCACCGGACACCGGGCCGAGGCCGTGGAAGCCGTGGTGCAGGATTTCCCGCTGACCCTGGTGCACAATCCGGACTATGCCGCAGGCCAGATGTCCTCGGTCCGGGCCGGACTGAAGGCCCTGTCCGGCCGGCTCGACGCCATCATCATCGCCCTCGCCGACCAGCCCCTGCTCACCGCCGATGACATCACCGACCTCATCTCTGCCTACAAGCAGCGCACCAGCGGATCCCTCCTGGTGCCCTACGTGCACGGCCAGCGCGGCAATCCCATCGTGATCGACGCCGGCATCCGCGAGGAGATCCTGGCTGGCGACGTCCGCTTCGGCTGCCGCCAGTGGATCGCGCAAAACCCGGG
>JBLMYH010000216.1:0-5043 GCA_050258175.1 Hyphomicrobiaceae bacterium | reverse complement strand
GCAGGCTGTTGAGACGTTCCAGTGCGGCGATCATCGCGCCGCGCCCGGCCAGGCTGGCACCGCCGCGGTCGGCACGGAATTCACGCTGGCGCGAGAACCACATGACGATGATCGACGCCAGGATCCCCAGCACCAGTTCGGCCACGATCATGGTGACGAAGAAGGCCGGGCCGTGGCCCTCCTCGTTCTTGAACACCACGCGATCGACGGTGTGGCCGATCACGCGCGAAAGGAACATGACGAAGGTGTTGACCACGCCCTGGATCAGCGCCAGCGTCACCATGTCGCCGTTGGCCGCGTGCGCGATTTCGTGCCCCAGCACCGCTTCGGCCTCCTCGCGCGTCATCTGCCGCAGAAGGCCCGAGGACACCGCGACCAGCGAACTGTTCTTGGTCATGCCGGTGGCGAAGGCGTTGACGTCGGGCGCATCGTAGATGCCGACTTCAGGCATCTTGATGCCGGCTTCCGCCGAGTACTTGCGGATGGTCTCCATCAGCCAGAACTCGGTCGAATTAGACGGCGTCTCGATCACCCGCACGCCCATCGATCTCTTTGCCATCCATTTGGAAATGGCCAGCGAAATGAACGAGCCGCCAAAACCCATCACCGCGGCGAAGATCAGCAGCGCGCCGAGATTCAACCCGTTCGCGGTGAGGTAGGGCTCGACGCCCAGAATCCGCAGGGTGAACGACAGCACCAGCACGATGGCCAGGTTCGTGGCGAGGAACAAGACAATGCGTTTCATGGAGTTCTCCTTTGCCCGGTGCAGACCGGGGTCTTTCATGACACAGATCAGGATATCGGCGCGACAACAACAATAAAATTCGATTTTTATAGTGCTATTGTTCACTTTTATCGAACCGTCTTTGAGCCATGCTCAATTACAAGCACCTGTATTACTTCCGCACCGTCGCCAAGACTGGCGCGCTCAACCGGGCTGCTGAGAAACTGCATCTGGCACCACAGACGCTGTCCGGGCAGATCAGTGCCTTCGAGGAACGCCTGGGCGTCGCGCTGTTCCGCCGCAGCGGACGCCGGCTGGAACTGACCGACGCCGGGCGTACCGCGCTCACCTACGCCGACGACATTTTCCAGGTCGGGGCCGAACTGGAGGAAGCGCTGCAAAACCGCCTCGCCGCCCGCGTCCATCCGTTCCGGGTCGGCATCGCCGACGTCGTGCCCAAGGCGATCGCCTACCAATTACTGGCCCCCGCGCTGACGCTGGCCGAACCGGTCAAGCTGGTGTGCCGGGAAGACCGGCTGCAGCAGTTGGCCGCGGAGTTGTCCATCCACCGGCTCGACATGGTATTGGCCGACCGCCCTCTCCCCTCCACGATGGACATCAAGGGCTACAGCCACCCGCTGGGCGAATGCGGCATCGCCTTTCTGGCCACGCCGACGATCGGCGATGCGCTCGGGCCGGATTTTCCCGCTAATCTGCTCGGCATGCCGCTGCTGATCCCGGGCGAGGACAGCGCGCTGCGCGTGCCGCTGCTGCGCTGGCTCGAACGGCGCGGCGTCCAGCCCACGGTGGTCGGCGAATTCGATGACAGCGCACTGATGAGCGCCTTCGGTCAGGCAGGTGCGGGGGTGTTCCCGGTGCCGCTGACGACCGCCCAGGACGTGATGCGGCAATACAACGTGATCGAGGTGGGGCGGACGCTTGAGATACGCGAACGCTTTTTCGCCATTTCGGTGGAGCGGCGGCTGAGCCATCCGGCCGTGCTGGCGGTCAGCGAAGCGGCGCGGCAGCGGTTCCAGCCGCAGGACGCGGACTGACGCCCTCGGCGCGCTCAATCAGGCATGGCGGCCAGCCAGCGTGCTGCCTCTTCCGGGGTCATGATTCGGAAATACGCTGCGCAGCGGCGGCGCAGTTTGTGCACCGCGCGGTCCTTGCTGACCAGCCCATGCGCGCCGGCTGCGGCGGCCAGTTCGATGAATTTCTGGTCGTCCGGATCACTACAGCGCGGCAGTTCGACGTCGTCCGCAGCGGCCTCCGTGACCTCCGCCAAGGACCGGTACCGCGCGAACAGCGCCGCCTGGCGCGCCGCATCGAGCCCGAATTCCGGATAGGCCAGCACGCGCCGCCATTCGTCGAGCGTGGCGGCCGACGCCACGCACCGCACGCGCCCAGCTTCGAGTGCGTGCAGCAAGGGGCGCGCGGTCACATCATCGAAGTGCAGCAGATCGAGCACCACGTTGGTATCGAGCACCCATTTAGTCAATGTCGACGTGCTCGGCGATGAACTCGCGCACCCAGTGTTCCGGCTTGGCGCTGGAGAAACGGCCGACGATTTCGCCCTTGACGAACAGCAGGACGGTAGGAAAACCGCGCAGGCCGTAGCGTCCTGCCAGCTTCATGTTGGCTCCTTCGTCGACCTCGACCTTGGCCATGTGGATTCGGCCGGAATGATGCGCGATGACGCGCTCGAGGACCGGCGTCAGCGCGCGGCAGGGAGGGCACCAGTCGGCCCAGAAATCGACCAGGATGGGGAACTCATGCGAGGCCTCGATCACGTCGCGGTCGAATTGTTCCAGATGCGTGTCAAAAATCAGGTCCGGCACGCGGGCAGTATGGGGAGTGGTCATGGCGAATGGGGGCGAATTGGCTGCGCCCCTATTTTGCCTCAGTCGCGGGCGTTTCCATGCGTGCGCAGGCCCAGCCCATCGCGAGTCGGCCCCTGACACGAAAAAAATGCTTAACGAACCGGGCGCAGGACTGCTACCGTTACGCCATGGAAGAGCGTTTCTATCGAGAAGAGGAAATCGCGCGGTTACCGGCAGTTCTTCCCGCCGCCACCTACAACCTTGCGCATACCCTGCTGGCGCGTGCCGGCAACTGTCTGTTTGTGCCGATCCGCAGCCTGCAGTACATGGCGGTACTGGATCAGGAGGAGTTCATCTTCATCGACAGCCAGAACAGGGCATGGGTCGAACTGGCCTGGCAGAACTTCCGCCCCCAGGCGCGCGCGGCGCTGAGCGAACGTGTGCCGTTCGAGGTGGTGCATTATTTGCCGCAGGCGGCGGAAACCATGCAGCGCCTTCCGGGAGAATTCCTTCAGGCGCTGCTGCTGCTCGCCGAGCGCCAGAAACCTGACGCCCCCGCCACCGTGCTCGCGCTGCGCCCCCGACCCAAAGCGCATCCGGACGAGCGCTAAGCCCTCATTCCTTGAGCTTCGAGATACCCAGCGCGCGCATCGTGAGGTTTTCATAGAAGGGACCGATATTGCCCTTCTTGATCTTGCGCAGGAAATATTTCTCGAATGCGATCTTGGCCAAGTGTACCCACTTGCCCTCGGAGAACCAGTTTACGTTGCGCGGCGGAATCTGTGGCAAGGCGACGAAAGCGATGCCGGTGTCGCCGAAGTCGGCAAGGCACACCGCGTTCCAGGTGGCTTTCTCGGCGGGTTCCTTGCCGTCCAGCAAGGAACGGATGTTGTGCGCCGTTGCAGTCACCATGGATTCGATCATGTAACCGGTCTTGGGCGTGCCGGTCGGTACCGGCGTGACCTCGACCGGCGGAATGGCAACACACACGCCGACCGAGAAGATGTTCTTGAAGGTGGGGTTGCGCTGATAGGGGTCGATCAGGATGAAGCCGCGCGGATTGGTCAGGCCTTCGATGCCGAACACCGCATCCACGCCCTTGAAGGCGGGCAGCATCATGGAATACTTGAACGGCAGTTCGTGCTGCTTTTTCTCAGTACCGTCCTCGTTGAACTCGGTGACGAACATTTTGCCCGCCTCGACCTTGGTGACCTTGGCGTTGCAGATCCACTTGACGTGCTTGTCACGGAAGGCCGATTCGATCAAGCCCTTGGAGTCGCCGACGCCGCCGAGGCCGAGGTGGCCGATATAAGGCTCAGCGGTGACGAATGTCATCGGCACCTTGTCGCGCAGCTTGCGGCGGCGCAGGTCGGTTTCCATGATCATCGCGAATTCGTAGGCCGGGCCGAAGCAGGAGGCGCCCTGCACCGCACCGACGACGATGGGGCCAGGGTCCCTGACGAATGCCTGCCAGCTCTCGTTGGAAGTCACGGCATGGTCGACGGTGCAGACCGACTTAGTGTGGCCGTTGGGCCCCAGGCCTTCGATTTCTTCAAACGCCAGCTTGGGACCCGTGGCGATGACCAGATAGTCGTAGTCGATGCTGCGGCCGTCCTCCAGCTCGATGCGGTTCTCGGCGGGATGGACGCGCTTTGCCGCGACAGGGATGAAATCGATGTTCTTTTTCCTCAGGATCGGATCGATCGGCAGTTCGATGTCCGCGCGTGTGCGCCAGTTCACCGCCACCCAGGGATTGGACGGCACAAAATGGAAATTCGGCACGTTCGAGATGACCGTAACGCGATCTTCTGCGCGCGCGCTTTCACGCATCTCAAACGCCATCGGCATGCCGCCGATCCCTGCCCCCAGTATCACGATGTGCGCCATCTCATTCTCCTTTAAGGATTTTCTTGTCTGCTACTGCTTTATACATTGGCCCCGCCAAATCGCAACTCCGGCACAACCGGGACCGCAGGGCCTTGGCCGCTTCGGGGGGACACCCGGCAAGGACTGGACTGGCGCAATGGTATGATCACGCAGCCGGGTTACCGGCACCCCGTTTACCGCTGTAGATTGAGGCGCCAACATGATTCGCAGAAACCCCTCCGGACATTTACCGGTCGTACATGACACCGCTTTCGTCGACCCCACCGCCATTCTGTGCGGCAGGATCGTCGTCGAGGAAAACGTGTTCATCGGTCCTTATGCGGTGATCCGTGCTGACGAAGTGGACGAGAATGGCGACATGGAAGCGATCGTCATCGGCGCCAATTCCAACATCCAGGATGGCGTGGTCATCCACTGCAAGGCAGGTGGCGGCGTCACCATCGGGCAGAATTCCTCCATCGCGCACCGCTCGATCGTGCATGGCCCCTGCACCGTGGGCGACAACGTGTTCGTCGGCTTCAACTCGGTGCTGTTCAACTGCATCGTCGGAGAAGGCTCGGTCGTCCGCCACAACTCGGTCGTGGAAGGCTGCACCGTGCCACCGGGCTT
>JBLMYH010000215.1:0-6105 GCA_050258175.1 Hyphomicrobiaceae bacterium | reverse complement strand
CCTCAAGACCGGCGTCGAGATCCTCGTCGCGACCCCGGGACGCCTGCTCGATCACGTGCAGAACAAGACGCTGATGCTGACCCAGGTCAACACCCTGGTGCTCGACGAGGCCGACCGCATGCTCGACATGGGCTTCATGCCCGACCTCAAACGCATCGTCGCGCTGCTGCCGGCGCAGCGGGTCAACATGATGTTCTCCGCGACCTTCCCGGAAGAGATCCGCAAGCTCGCCGACACCATCCTCAACCAGCCGACCTTCATCGAGGTCGCGCGCAACGTGACCGCGGTGACGGTGACGCAGGTGGTGCACCCGGTGCACCACGAGCGCAAGCGGCAACTGCTCGCGCACCTGATCAGGAGCCGCGACCTGCGGCAGGTGCTGGTGTTCACGGGGACGAAACTGGGCTGCAACCGGCTCGCCAACGAGCTCAACAAGGCTGGCATCCACGCCGACGCGATCCACGGCGACAAGACGCAGCAGGAGCGCATCAAGGCGCTCGACGCGTTCAAGGCCGGCACCATCCGCGTGCTGGTCGCCACCGACGTCGCCGCGCGCGGCATCGACATCGAGGCGCTGCCCTTCGTCGTCAACTACGACCTGCCGCACAACGCCGAAGACTACGTCCACCGCATCGGCCGCACCGGCCGCGCCGGCGCGCTGGGCGAGGCGATCTCGCTGGTGAGCGAATCGGAAACGCGCTACCTCCGGGACATCGAAAAGCTCATCGGCAGCACCCTGGCGCCGGTGATCGTCCCCGGCTTCGAGCCGGGAGCGGCCGATGTGCCGGCCTTCCAGGCGCGCGGTCCGCGGCCCGAGCGGCATGCTGAACGTGAACGCGGTGCGCCGCGAAGCAAGCCCGTCGCAGCCCGCGATGCCTTGTTCGATGCGCCGTATGTGCCGAGCGACTCGCCACGCTCCGAAAGCGCCCCCGTTCTGACCCGGCCGACGCCCAAAAAGCAGGTGGCGGCGCTGTTTCGCAGCCCGGTCAAACCCGATTCCGCCGGGCGGTGAGCTGGGATATCCTGCTGCTTGGGCTGTTGGCTGCGGCCGGTTGGTATTGGTACGTCGGCATGCATGCGCGTGAACAGGCCATCGCCGTGGGCCGCCGCGCCTGCGGCGATGCCGGGGTGCAGTTCCTCGACGACAGCGTGGCGCTGAGCCGGACCCGTCTCGCACGCAACAGTAGCGGCCAGCTGCAATTCCAGCGTGACTATCGCTTCGAGTTTTCCGACACCGGCAACAACCGCCGCCCCGGTCTCGTCCGCATGCTCGGCGACCGTGTCGAATGGGTCGGCCTCGACGGGGAATGGCAAGCGGGACACGTGGCCAGCGTCAGCCGGCTGATCAAGTGACCAGGTTTTCCGCACCCTGAGTTCTGCCGGGTGCGTTTACGTTCCCTTACTCCTGCTCGATCTCGAGGATCGCCAAGCTGATCTGCTGCCCCAGATTGGTGTCCCACTCCGCCCAGTCCTGGTAGGCCTTGAGCTTCTCGGCGATGACGGGCTTCATCTCGTAGTCGCTCTTGCCTTCGTCGTACATGCGCCGTACTTCGGACATCAGCGTGGCGAAATAGGCCTTCTGCTCTTCGACGAATTTGCGATCCCCCGTCTTGCCGTGGCCGGGCACATAGAGCGCCGCGTTGAGCGCCAGCGCCCGGTCCGTGGCCTTCATCACGCCCTTGAAGGTGCCGTCGCGCAGGTTCATCACCTGGTGGTTCAGCACGTTGTCCGCAGTGAACAGGGTGCGGTCTTCCACTACCTCGATCATCAGGTCGGTCCTGCTGTGCGCGTCGGTCGAGGAATGAATGCGGAAGGTCTTGCCGCCGATCCTGAATTCCTGGCCGTCGGCCGCCTCGACGGTGGGAATCTCGGCGCGGGTGCCGTCGGTGTAGCCCCCGGTCATGTCCGACATCAGCTTGACCCAGAACGCATCGGCGCCGTTCTTGGCCAGCTTGATCATGTCGGGATGAGCGATGAGCGTGGCCGTGGGCCAGGCTTCGAGGATTGCCTGATTGCCGAGCCAGTGGTCGCCATGGACGTGGGTAGCGAATATGTGCGTGACCGGTTTGTCGGTCGTCTTGCGAATCTGGGCCGCCACCATGCGGCCGACCTGCACGCTGGAGCCGGGGTCGATGACGACGACGCCGTCGTTCGTGACGACCCACGCCGGGTTGTTTATGAAGCTCTGGTTGGCTTTGGATGGCACGCCCTGCGGGCCGTGGATGACGTAGGTGTCGGCGCTGACCTGTTGTGCCGGGTAAGGGCGAACCACGTCATTGGGCCCGGCCAGGACCGGGGTGCTGAGCACCAGCGCAGCGAGCAATGGAACGAGGCGCATGGGATATCTCCGTTCAGGCGAAGCCTTGAACATACACGAGACGAAGGGCTTTATTAATGGTCGAATCGGGCCAGGACCTGCCTGCTTCCGCTACCACCACTTTTCGAAAATGATTCGGCTCATCGGTACCCCGAGGTCGTGCAGCAGGGTGCTCATGTCCTCGACCATGCCCTTGGGGCCGCACAGGTAATACAGGGTATCGTCCGGCACGTCGAGCGCGTGCAGCTTGACCGGATCAATCCGTCCGGTGAGGCCGTGCCAGCGGGGGTCGCGCTGGGTCACGGTGATGCTCACGTGAAGATTGTCGTGCATGTGGACGGCAGCCTCGAGTTCGTCGTGGAACAGGATTTCGCGACTGTCCGACACGCTGTAGACGAGGTGCACGCGGGTCGACAAGGCCGCGTCGCGCACATGGCGGAAGATGGACAGAAGCGGCGTGACGCCTACCCCGCCGCCGATCAGCACCACGTTGTCGCTCATCTCGGGCAGGTAGACGAACGGTCCCTGGCCCTGGCTGACGCGCACGCGATCGCCGACCCGGGCGCCCTCATGCACCCAGCGCGCCAGCGGATGCCGGGCGCTGGCCTTGATCGCCAATTCGATTGTGCCCTGATGGATGGGCGAGGTGGTGATGGAATACCCGGCTGTATGGGTTACCCCGTCGACCTCGGTACTGAGGTCCACCCACTGTCCCGGCAGAAACCTGAAGTTGGTATCGGAGATGGCAAGGCGCAGGACGTGGATGCTGGGCGTGGCGGGGACGATCGCCGCAATCTGGGCGTCAAAGATGTGCAAGGCTCAATCCTGTTTTTTCTGGAAGCTCAGCGAGGCCGAGTTGATGCAATAGCGCATGCCGGTGGGCGCGGGGCCGTCTGGGAAGATGTGGCCCAGATGCGAGCCGCAGCGGCGGCACAGCGCCTCGACGCGCACCATGCCGTGGCTGGTATCGGTTTTTTCCGCCACTGCGTCGGCGTTGAGGGGCTGGTAAAAGCTTGGCCAGCCGGTACCCGAATCGAATTTGGAATCGGACGAAAACAGCGGCTCGCCGCAGGCGGCGCAGCAGTATTCGCCTTCTTCATGATGGTCCCAGTATTGGCCGGTGAACGCTCGCTCGGTTCCACGTTCGCGCAGGATTCGGTACTGCTCGGGGTTCAACTCGGCGCGCCATTCGGCGTCGGTTTTGGTTTTGTCAAAGCTCATGGTCTTCTCCGTCAGATAAAGAGTGTATACGAGGTTGACAGCGTCATCGCAGCGGGTTTAATCTTCGTTCAGGTATTAGACTTAGTCTAAAAACCGGATTTCATCCCGCGGGTGGTCTGCCAGCCGGACACATTTGGCAGGGTGATAATTTCAGTGCTGCAAAGCATGTTTATGTAAATCAAGGAGATCAGGTTATGCAACTCAAAGGTTCGAAAACCGAAGAACATCTGAAGGCTGCCTTCGCCGGCGAATCGCAGGCCAACCGTCGTTACCTCTACTTCGCAGCCAAGGCTGACGTGGAAGGCTACAACGACGTTGCCGCCGTGTTCCGCTCCACCGCCGAAGGCGAAACCGGCCACGCTCACGGCCACCTCGAGTACCTGGAAAAGTGCGGCGACCCCGCCACCGGCATGGCCTTTGGCCCGACCGCCGACAACCTGAAGACCGCGATTGCCGGCGAAACGCACGAGTACACCGACATGTATCCCGGCATGGCCAAGGATGCGCGTGCGGAAGGTTTCGACGAGATCGCCGACTGGTTTGAAACGCTGGCCAAGGCCGAGCGTTCGCACGCCAACAAGTTCCAGAAGACCCTGGACACCCTGGGCGCTTAAGTCTGCCCAGGCAAAAAGCGGGTCGGGTTCGGCCCGCTTTTTTTGAATCTATAGTTCAATTTATACCAAGTCTAAACTGGAGTTCGCATGAGTACGCGCGAAGGCAGCCTCGAAGCCCCCACCCGTCACCCGCTCGACTGGAAAAACCCGGATTTTTATAACGAAGACAAGCTCAACCACGAACTGGAACGGGTTTTCGACATTTGCCACGGTTGTCGCCGCTGCGTGTCGCTATGCACTGCGTTTCCTACGCTGTTCGACTTGGTGGACGAATCCTCGACGATGGAAGTGGACGGCGTCGCCAAGGCCGATTACTGGAAGGTGGTCGACGAGTGCTATCTGTGCGATCTCTGCTACATGACGAAATGTCCCTACGTGCCGCCGCACCCGTGGAATCTCGATTTTCCGCACACCATGCTGCGCGCCAAGGCGATCAAATTCCAGAAGGGCGGCGTCGGGTTCCGCGACAAGCTGCTGTCCAGCACCGATGCGATGGGCAAGCTGGCCTCGATTCCCGTGGTGGTGCAGGCGGTAAACGCGAGCCTGAAAAGCAAACCGGTCCGCAAACTGGTCGGCAGTGTGCTGAAGATCCATCCCGACCGCGTCCTGCCCGAGTATGACAGTGCCAAGTTTCGTTCCACCGCCAGGCCGCGCAACGACTTCGCGGTGAAGGACGGCGACAGAACCCCCGGCAAGGTGGCGATCTACGCGACCTGCTATGTCAACTACAACGAACCTGGCATCGGCCACGACCTGCTGAAGCTGCTGGCGCACAACGAAATCCCCGCGGTGCTGGTCGAGAAGGAGGCCTGCTGCGGGATGCCCAAGCTGGAACTGGGCGACCTCGATGCCGTCGAAAAGCTCAAGGATACGAACATCCCGTATCTGGCGAAACTTGCCCGCGAAGGCTATGCCATCCTGACCGCCGTGCCATCGTGCACGCTGATGTACAAGCAGGAATTGCCGCTGATGTTCCCGCACGATGCGGACGTGCAGCTGGTGAAGGAAGCGATGTGGGACCCGTTCGAGTACCTGATGGCGCGCAACGTCGAAGGCCTGCTGAAGACCGACTTCAAGGACCCGCTCGGCAAGGTGGCCTATCACGTGCCGTGTCACCAGCGCGTGCAGAACATCGGCAACAAGACGCGCGACGCATTGCAACTGGCGGGCGCCAAGGTGACGATGGTCGAGCGCTGTTCCGGCCACGACGGTACCTGGGGCGTGAAGCGCGAGTTCTTCGACAAGTCGATGAAGATCGGCAAACCGGTGTTCCGCCAGATGGCCGAGCCGCAAGCCGATTATGTGAGCTCCGACTGCGCGATCGCTGCGCGTCATATCCTGCAGGGCATGGGCGATTCCGCCGCGCAGAAACAGCATCCGATTACGTTGCTGCGCATCGCCTATGGCCTGGAATGAATCGTTATCAGCAAGGAGAACAAGATGCCGCAGATTACCCGTGACAGCCTGATGACCCTGGAGGGATATGCCAAGGTGCGCCCCGAAATGCGCGCCGAGGTCATGGCGCACAAGAAGAACCGCATGGTCGAACTGGGTGACCACGTCACCCTGATCTTCGAGGACGAGAAGACCATGCGCTACCAGATCCAGGAAATGCTGCGCGCTGAGCGCACCTTCGAGGAAGCGGGCATCCAGGACGAACTCGACGCCTACAACCCGCTGGTCCCGGACGGCACCAACTGGAAGGCCACCATGATGATCCAGTACTCCGATGCCGACGAGCGCAAGGTGGCGTTGGCGAAGCTGAAAGGCATCGAGGACCGCGTGTGGGTGCAGGTGGCCGACCAGCCGAAGGTGTTTGCGATCGCCGACGAGGACCTTGAGCGCGAGAACGAGGAAAAGACATCGTCGGTGCACTTCCTGCGTTTCGAGTTCGATCCTGCTTCGATCGCAGCGGCCAAGTCGGGCGCCGCGATTCGCATGGGCATCGACCTG
>JBLMYH010000214.1:0-7485 GCA_050258175.1 Hyphomicrobiaceae bacterium | reverse complement strand
CATCTGCGCCGACACCACGGTCGGGATCGCCCACGGAATCAGGATCGCTGCGCGCAGGCCGCCGCGGCCGCGGAACTGCGCATTCAGAGCGAGCGCGATGACCAGGCCCAGCACGGTTTCGCGCGCCACCGAGACGCCGGCGAAAACGACGGTGTTCCGCACCGCCGTCCACCAGTTCGCGTCGAGCAGCAGATAGGCGAAGTTGTCGAAGCCGACGAAGCGGGCCGAGGCGGGATCGATCAGGCTGGCGTCGGTAAATCCATAGGCGATGGTCTTGGCCAGCGGCCAGCCGGCCACCAGCGCCAGCACGAGCAGCATCGGCGTCAGGAACAGCCAGGCCGAGCGCACGCGCTGGCGCGTCAGCCGCGAAGCGGGAGGGTGCGCGCGCATGCCGTTCACCATTGCCCGCCGCGCGAGAGCCGCGTCAGCTTGCGCTGCAGCGTCGCCAGCGCCGGTGCCGCCGCCGTCTTGCCGCTCAGCACGTCGTGCACCGCGTAGTAGAACTCGGCGCTGACGCGCGCATACCTGCTGCCGGTGATGCGCGAAGGCCGTGCCACGGCGTGCGCGAAGGTCGGATAGAGCTGGCCGAAGAACGGCGCCGCGGCGAGCACGTCCGGATCGCGGTACAGCGCCGCGATCGTCGGGTTGTAGGAGCCCTCGATGGCGCGGCGCTTCTGCTCGGCGTAGCGGGTCAGGTAGCGCACCAGGTCGGCGGCGAGCCGCGGGTGCTTCGAATAGCGCGACACGGCCAGTTGCCAGCCGCCGAGCACGCCGCTGTGATGGCCGTGCGGCCCGCCCGCGGGCAGCGCGATGACGCCGATCCTGCCGCGCACCGGGCTGTCCGCGGCATTGCCCAGCGCCCAGGCGTAGGGCCAGTTGCGCATGAACACGGCGTTGCCGGACTGGAACACGCCGCGGCTTTGCTCCTCGTCGTAGTTCAGCACGCCCGGCGGCGCGATGTCACCGATCCAGCTCGCGGCCAGTTCGAGCGCCGCCACCGCGCGCGGGTTGTCGACGGTCACCGTACCGTCGGCGTCGACCAGCGTGCCGCCGCCGAAGCTGTCGATCCATTCCAGCGCATCGCAGGTGAGGCCCTCGTAGCCCTTGGCCTGGAACACGAAACCCTGCATGCGCGGATTGCCGGCCGCGCGCTCGGCGTCCCGGATGCGGCGCGCGATGGCCGTCAGCTGGTGCCAGGTGGCGGGCGGCTGCGCACCGTATTTTTCCAGCAGATCCTTGCGGTAGTACAGCACGCCGGCATCGGTGAACCACGGCATCGCCACCAGCCGGCCGGCTATGGTGTCATTGGCGATCAGCGTGGGGAAGAACTGCCGGATGTCATCGCTGCCGATGTAGTGCGACAGGTCCACCAGATGAGGTGCCAGTGTGCCGGGCCAGACCACGTCGATCTGGAGGATGTCGATGTCGGACGAATGCGAAGCCAGAATCTGCTGGTACAGCGCGAAGCGCTCGGATGCCGAGTTCGGCGTCGAGACGACCTTGACCGCGTTGCCGGTTTGCTGCGACCAGGCCTCGGCCCCCTCTCGACACAGGCGCAGCTCCACGCCGACCGCACCGCAGGAAATCGACAGCGTCGCCGCCCGCGCCGCCCCGCTGCCGCTGAGCAGAATCAGCAGCAAAGCCAGAAGCGTGGGCAGCAGGGTGCGCATCGAATCGGAGTCCTTGATTGATTGTTATCGATGTACCCACGCAATGTTTGAATCAAGAGGGCGCTTCAGCGCGTCACGCTTGAATCATGGGCAGGCAGCTTGAGACTAGAGGCTAACCCAAGCATTTCCGATTGCAAAACCGATGGCCTGAGGCCATTCGGGTCGGTGCCCCATCTCGCCTGCCTGGGGTGGCTCCGGCTCAGCAGAGCGCGGCTAGCGGAAAAAATCCCCGTGTTAGCATGAAAAAAGAACGTCTGTCGCCAGGCGGCGATGTCGACGTGGCTTGTGTCCCGGACGTGCTGAATCAATCAGCGCTGCTCCTGAGGCGCGGCCGCACGTACGCGCCGCCCGATTGAAACGAGGGTCGGCTCACGGCTCACAACCGGAGATGAACATGCAATACGTGCTCGCGCTCGATCAGGGCACCACCAGTTCCCGCGCGATCGTGTTCGATCATGCAGGCCAGATCCGGTCCATCGCGCAACAGGAGTTCCGGCAGATCTTCCCGCAGCCGGGCTGGGTCGAACACGACCCCGACGAGATCTGGTCATCGCAGATCGGCGTCGCCGCCGAAGCCGTCACCAAGGCCGGGCTGACGGGGAACGACATCGCCGCGATCGGCATTACCAACCAGCGCGAGACCACGGTGGTGTGGGACCGCCGCAGCGGGCAGCCCATCTACAACGCCATCGTGTGGCAGGACCGGCGCACCGCGGGCCTGTGCGACGAACTGCGCGCGGCGGGCCACGAAGCGCTGTTCCAGCGCAAGACGGGGCTGGTGCTCGATGCCTACCTCGCGGGCACCAAGCTGCGCTGGATCCTCGACAACGTGCCCGACGCGCGGCGCCGCGCCGAGGCGGGCGAACTGGCGTTCGGCACCATCGACAGCTGGCTGCTGTGGAAGCTCAGCGACGGCGCCCTGCACGTCACCGATGCGACCAATGCCTCGCGCACGCTGCTGTTCGACATCGCGCAGCAGGCATGGGACGACGAGTTGCTGGAATGCATGCGGGTGCCGCGCGCGATGCTGCCCGAGGTGCGCGATTCGAGCGCCGTGTACGGCCACACCGAATTGCTCGGCGGGGCGCGCATCCCCATCGGGGGCGTGGCCGGTGACCAGCACGCCGCCCTGCTCGGGCAGGCCTGCACGCAGCGCGGCATGGCCAAGAACACCTACGGCACCGGCTGCTTCATGCTGATGAATACCGGCGACACGCCGATGCCGTCGCGCAACCGCCTGATCACCACCACGGCGTGGCGCATCGCGGGGCGGCCGAGCTATGCGCTCGAAGGCAGCATCTTCATCGCCGGCGCAGTCGTGCAGTGGCTGCGCGACGGGCTCGGCATCATCCGCCACGCATCCGAGGTGGAAAGCCTGGCGGCGAGCGTGCCCGACAACGGCGGGGTCTATCTGGTGCCGGCGTTCGTGGGGCTCGGCGCGCCGCACTGGGACCCGTACGCGCGCGGCGCCATCCACGGCATCACGCGCGGCACCACGGCCGGCCATCTGGCGCGTGCCGCGCTCGAGTCCATCGCCTACCAGGTGAGCGACCTCATTGCCGCGATGCAGGCCGATTCCGGTCTCGCCCTCGGCGAGCTGCGCGTCGACGGCGGCGCCAGCGCCAACGACGCGCTGATGCAGTTCCA
The DNA here is from genome assembly GCA_050258175.1 of Hyphomicrobiaceae bacterium. GTDB lineage: Bacteria > Pseudomonadota > Gammaproteobacteria > Burkholderiales > Thiobacillaceae > Thiobacillus. The sequence continues at coordinate 4,168 of JBLMYH010000214.1, read as the reverse complement.
GGCCGACCTGCTGGGCGTGCCGGTGCTGCGCCCGACGGTCACCGAAACCACGGCGCTGGGCGCCGCCTACCTGGCCGGCCTGGCGGTGGGCTACTGGAGCGGGCTCGACGAGATTGCCGCGCAATGGCAGGTCGAGCGCGTGTTCGAACCGGCCATGGGGCGCAACCAGGTCGCCGAGCTGCGCGCCGGCTGGGCGCGCGCGGTGGAACGTTCCAAGGGCTGGGCCGGGCCCGAGGCAGGTGCGTCATGAATAGAGACGAGGCCATTGCGCGCCTGAACGCCCGGCGCACGCCCTGGGACATGATCGTGATCGGCGGCGGCGCCACCGGCCTCGGCATCGCACTCGACGCCGCCACGCGCGGCTACGCCACGCTGCTGCTGGAGCGCGACGACTTCGCCCAGGCCACGTCCAGCCGCAGCACCAAGCTGCTGCACGGCGGCGTGCGCTACCTGCGCCAGGGCAACCTGAAGCTGGTCATGGGCGCGCTGCGCGAGCGCGGGCGCGTGCTGGCCAACGCGCCGCACCTGACGAGCGAGCAGCCCTTCATCATCCCGACCTACCGGCGCGGCGAGCGCCTGTACTACGGCTTCGGCCTGGGGCTCTACGAACGGCTGGCCGGGCATGCGAGCCTCGGGCGCTCGCGGCGGCTCAGCGCGGCCGAGATCCGCCGCGAACTGCCGACGCTGTGCACCGAGCATCTGCGCGGCGGCGTGCTGTACCACGACGGCCAGTTCGACGACGCCCGCCTCGCGGTTTGCCTTGCCGCCAGCGCCTGGGACCACGGCGCGACGCTGATCAACTATTGCCAGGTGACGGGCCTGCTGCGCGCCGGCGGGGCGGGCACGCCGGTGAGCGGGGTGGTGGCGCGCGACCGCGAAAGCGGCGCCGAGCACGAGGTCGCGGCGCGCGTGGTGGTCAACGCCACCGGGGTGTTCTGCGACTCGATCCGGCGCCTGGCCGAACCCGGGACCGCCGCGTGGGTGGCGCCCAGCCAGGGCGCGCACATCGTTCTGGACCCGCGCTTCCTGCCCGGCCGCAACGCGCTGATGGTGCCGAAGACCGACGACGGCCGCGTGCTGTTCATCATCCCCTGGCAGCAGCGGCTGCTGGTCGGCACCACCGACGTGCCGGTCGGGGACACGGCGGCCGAACCGCGCGCGCAGCCGGCGGAGATCGATTTCCTGCTCGAGCACGCCGGGCGCTACCTGCAGGACGCGCCGCGCCGGGAGGACGTGCTCAGCGCGTTCGCCGGGCTGCGCCCGCTGGTGCGCGCCGGTGACAGGCGTGCTACCTCGGCGCTGGCGCGCGATCACTTGCTGCGCGAGGAATCCGGTCTCGTCAGCATCACCGGCGGCAAGTGGACGACCTATCGCGAAATGGCCGAGCAGGCCACCGACCTCGCCGCGCGTGTCGCGCTCCTGCCCAGCCGTCCCAGCCGCACCGCTGGCCTGGCCCTGCACGGCGCCACAGCCGATCTGGCTTCGCATCCCCTGCGCGCCTACGGTTCGGACGCCGGCGCGGTGCTGGCGCTGGCGGATTCGCAGCCGCAATGGGCCACGCGCCTGCATCCGCGGCTGCCCTACATCGGTGCCGAGGTGGTGTGGGCTGCACGCCACGAAATGGCGCGCAGCGTGCAGGACGTGCTGGCGCGGCGCACCCGTGCCTTGCTTCTGGACGCGCGCGCGGCCATCGAGGCGGCCCCCCGGGTGGCGGCCTTGCTGGGCGGCGCGTTGGGCCGCGACGCCGCCTGGCAGGCGCGGCAGGTGGCGGCGTTTACCGGATTCGCCGGCGGTCACCTGATACGCGGGGCGTCGCAGGGCGATGTGCCGCGCTGCGCGCGACTGCGAAATGAATCATTCGTTCGCGGCCAGGCGTGAATATAAAGCTGTCCATTCCCGCGCATGGGCCTATGATCGGTCCATGCCCGGTTTTGCGGCCTGTCTGCAAACCCGGCCGTTGATAAAGCCGTCGCAAGGAGAGTCACCATGGCAAAAGGTCAGTTACGCGGAAACAAGGAAGCCAAGAAACCCAAGAAGCCGAAGCAGGTTGTGGTTCCGGCCGGGTCGTTCATCACCCCGCCAAAGTCGGGCAAACCCATCAAGGTCCCCCACTGATTCCTGGTCAGGCCGGACCAAACACCACCGTCGCGGTGGCGTTTTCGCATCCGCAGCCCCGGAGCGGACCCAAGCCGGATTCCGGGTTTTCCGGACGGACCAAAATGGCGACAATAGCGCGCATATGGTCAGCGCCACCTTCCGCTTCTACGAAGAACTGAACGATTTTCTGGCGCCGGCCCGGCGCCGGCAGGAATTCACCGTGCCGTGTGCGCAGGCGGCCACGACCAAGCACATGATCGAGGCGCTGGGGGTGCCGCACACCGAGGTTGAACTGATCCTGGTGAACGGCGAATCGGTGGATTTCAGCCGCATCCTGCGGGACGGCGACCGGGTGGCGGTGTATCCGCGTTTCGAGGCGATGGACGTGACGCCATTGTTGCGGGTGCGCGCGCATCCCCTGCGCGAGGTGCGCTTCGTGGCCGACGCGCACCTCGGCGGACTGGCCCGCATGCTGCGCATGCTCGGTTTCGACACGCTGTACGACAACCACTTCCACGACGACACCATCGTGGCGGTCTGCGAGCAGGACGGCCGCATCGTGCTGACGCGCGACCGCGAACTGCTGAAACGTCGCGCGGTGACGCACGGCTGTTACGTGCATGCGCTGAAGTCGGAAGCGCAGCTGCGCGAGGTCGTCGAGCGCCTCGACCTCGCGCGCAGCGCGCGGCCGTTCACCCTGTGCCTGCACTGCAACGCGCCGCTGCGCCCGGTCGACAAGGCCAGCGTGCTGGATCGCCTGCCGCCCAAGGTGCGGATGCACTACGATCATTTCAGCACCTGTGATGTGTGCGGGCGCGTGTACTGGGAAGGGTCGCACTGGCGCAACATGCAGCGGTTGCTGGACGGTGTGCTGCCCAACGAAGCAAACTGAGCGCCGCGCTACCTCCGCGCTTCACCCCGAAAGCACGCCGATGCAGGGACGCAAGGCCGGGCTGCCAGGGCAAGCTCTCCGGGCAGATGCAGACGTGGTCGCCTCCATCAAGTCGCTGGGGTCCGATCCGGTGTAGCGGTTGTGGCCGGAAATGGAGCAACAATCGCTGGAACCCTGAACGGTTTCCCGGCTCTGTCTTGCCGGAGCAGGTAAAATCCCGCCATTGAATTCACCCACCCAGGAGCAAACCCATGAGCGAATATGGATTCGACACGACCCTCAGCGGCCCCTTCGACGCAGCCGTGGAGAAAGTCACCGCCGCCCTCAAAGCGGAAGGCTTCGGCGTGCTGACCGACATCGACGTGCAGGCCACCATGAAGGCCAAGCTCAACGTCGACGGCCGCCCCTACCGCATCCTCGGCGCCTGCAACCCGCCGCTGGCGCACCAGGCGATCACTGCCGAACCCGACGTCGGCATGCTGCTGCCGTGCAATGTCGTGGTGCGCGAGGAAGCGGACGGCAAGGTGACGGTGTCGTTCCTCGATCCCGGCATCATGGTCAAGCTGGTGAGCAATACTGCGGTGCACAACGTCGCGACCGAAGCGCGCGCCCGCCTGCTGCGGGTGAAGGACAGCCTGGCCGCCTGAGCGGCCTAGGCCCGAAAAAAAGCCCGCTTCGGCGGGCTTTTTTTCGGGGTCAGGATTCCAGCTCCTTCAGCACTTCCTGCACCAGTACCCACGGCGCCACCACCACCGCCCAGAACATCGGCTGGCGCGCGTGCCAGTCTTCGGCGTCAGCGAGTTCGGCTTTTGCGATGCGACCGTCGGCCAGCCATTCCTGCACGGTGGCGGCGTTGTTTTCGGCGACGTGCAGGGCAGCGTCGACGAGATCGAGGCCAGTCGCAACCTTGATCACGCTGCCGCGCGCGAAGTGGCGTTCGAGTTCGGGCCAGGCGAGCTGGGCGGTTTCGAGGTTGAGCTTGGCGCGGAGGATTTCGCTGGGGCTGGTCATTGTCGGATGCGTTATACGGAAGGAATCAGCGGGACTTGCCGCCGCCGCGGCGCTGGCTGAGCGGGTGCTTGGGCACCTGCGGCGGGCGGCCGCGGCTGGCCGGGGCGGGCTTGCCCGACGTCAGTTTGTTGGCACCGGGTTTGTCTGCGCCCGTTTTGGCGGGCGCAG
>JBLMYH010000213.1:0-2544 GCA_050258175.1 Hyphomicrobiaceae bacterium | reverse complement strand
CATCACGATATGAAACGATTTCAGCCACAGCATGGATAGACGCGCCTTTGTAAAGAAATGGACACCGAGTCCGCTGACCCTGATTTTACTGGGTTTGATCGCCTACCTGTGGTTTCGACCGCCGGCCGAGGTCAGCGACGAGGACCGCGCCGTGCCGCCATGGCAGGTCGCCCTGACCGATGGTCGCCTACTCACTCGCGATGCGCTCAAGGGAAAGGTCGTACTGGTGAACTTCTGGGCGACCTGGTGCCCGTATTGCCGCAAGGAGATGCCGGTGATCGACGAATTCACCCGGGACTATCGCAGCCGCGGCTTCGAGGCCATCGCGATCAGCGTCGACGACCCGTCGAACAAGATTGCGGCCTGGATGAAAGACAAGGGCTATGCCTTCAACGCTGCGCCGACCAACGCCACCGTGGCGGCGACTTTCGGCGACATCACGAGCGTTCCGACCTCGTTCATCCTCGACGCCGACGGCCACATCCGCCACAAGATCGCCGGACAGGTGTATTACGCCCGGCTGGAGAAACTGGTCACGCCTCTCTTGAAAGCACCAGCACCATGATTGAAAACCGCCTGAACGAAATCGAAGCCAAGCTCGCTTTCGCCGAAGACCTGATGGAAACGCTCAACCAGACCGTGATCCGCCAGCAGGGACAGATCGATCTGATGCAGCAGCAGCTCCGCCTGCTCCACCAGCAGCTGCAGGACGCGCTGCCCGACGAGGCGCGCACCCCGCGCGACGAGATTCCGCCGCACTACTGATCAGACAGCGATCTTCACCACCACCTTGCGTACCATCTCCCGGCTCACCAGCGGCGCGTGCGCATCATCGGGAAAGAAAAGACAAAACACCCCCGGCACGGTCGCGATCCAGCTTGACGGCGCATCGTTGAAAAAGCGGATGTCGCGCGCCTCATCGTAATCCGTCGCCGGGTCCACGCACGCAGCCACCGGCTTCCAACCCATCTCGTCCACCCCTTCAAGCACCAACTGGATGTCGATGTAGCGGCGATGGCATTCCAGCTTCGCTTCCGCCCGCGTGCGGCCCGCGCACGCCTCGACGATGGCGAAGACCTGCTCGCCCAGAACCTCGTGCCTTCCAGGCGCAAGCGCCTTCAGGTCGGTGCTGCGCAAGAATTCGATGGCGCGCGCAAACAGCGGATGCAGCGCCAGGTAGCGGTCGGCCTCGGCCAGCGTAGCCAGGATCATCGCGCGTTCACCGGCTGATCGGTTTGTAGCGGATGCGCTTCGGCTTGGCGCCCTCCTCACCCAGGCGCTTCTTCTTGTCGGCCTCGTATTCCTGGTAGTTGCCGGGGAAGAACACCACCTGCGAGTCGCCTTCGAACGCGAGGATGTGGGTCGCGATGCGGTCGAGGAACCAGCGGTCGTGTGAGATCACCAGCACGCAGCCGGCGAATTCCAGCAGCGCGTCTTCCAGCGCGCGCAGTGTCTCCACGTCGAGGTCGTTCGACGGTTCGTCGAGCAGCAGCACGTTGCCGCCGGCGATCAGCGTCTTCGCCAGATGCAGGCGCCCGCGTTCGCCGCCGGAAAGGTTGCCGACCAGCTTCTGCTGGTCGGCGCCCTTGAAGTTGAAGCGTCCGAGGTAGGCGCGCGACGGCGTTTCGTAGCGGCCGACGGTGAGAATGTCGCGGCCTTCGGCGATTTCGTCGAACACGGTCTTGCCAGCGGCCAGCGCGTCGCGGCTCTGGTCGACGTACGCAAGCTTGACCGTCTGGCCGATCTCGACTTCGCCGCTATCGGGTTTTTCCAGGCCGGTGATCATCTTGAAGAAGGTCGACTTGCCGGCGCCGTTGGGGCCGATGATGCCGACGATGGCGCCGGGCGGCACGCTGAAGCTGAGGTTGTCGATCAGCAGCCGGTCGCCGAAGGATTTCGACACGTTGCGGAAGTCGATGACCTTGTCGCCGAGCCGCTCGCCGACCGGGATGAAGATTTCCTGCGTCTCGTTGCGCTTCTGGTATTCGGCCGAGTTGAGTTCCTCGAAGCGTGCCAGGCGCGCCTTCGACTTGGCCTGGCGCGCCTTGGGATTCTGCCGCACCCATTCGAGCTCGTGCTTCATCGTCTTGATGCGCGCCGCCTCCTGCTTGGCCTCGGTCTCCAGGCGCGCCTCCTTCTGCTCGAGCCAGCTGGTGTAGTTGCCCTTCCACGGGATGCCGTGGCCGCGGTCGAGTTCGAGAATCCACTCGGCGGCGTTGTCGAGGAAGTAGCGGTCGTGCGTCACCGCGACCACGGTGCCGGGATAGCGCACCAGGAACTGTTCCAGCCAGTCGACCGATTCGGCGTCGAGGTGGTTGGTCGGTTCGTCGAGAAGCAACATGTCGGGATTGGACAAGAGCAGTTGGCACAGCGCGACGCGGCGCTTTTCGCCGCCCGACAACTTGCCGATCGTGGCGTCCCACGGCGGCAGCCGCAAAGCGTCAGCGGCGATTTCCATCTGCGTGTCGAGGTCGGCGCCGGCGGTGGCAAGAATCGCCTCGCATTTGGCCTGCTCCTCGGCCAGCCGGTCGAAGTCGGCGTCGG
>JBLMYH010000212.1:0-4560 GCA_050258175.1 Hyphomicrobiaceae bacterium | reverse complement strand
AGAGTCCCGTCCTGCGATCAGTATCTCCCGCAGGGAAGCACGCGGCTGACGCGGAATATCGAGCATTCGGGCACGCACGTAGATTGCTGCCATCAGCATCAGGCCGAGCACGATACCGGGTATCACCCCCGCCATGAACAGCTTGCCGACGGACGTCTCGGTAGCGGCCGCGTAAACCACCATCACGATCGACGGGGGAATGAGGATTCCGAGCGTACCGGCATTGCAGATGACACCGGCGGCAAACTCCTTGGAGTAGCCCGAGCGAATCATGCCTGCGATCACGATCGATCCCACGGCGACGACGGTGGCCGGCGAGGAGCCGGAAACTGCCGCAAACAGCATGCACGCCAGCACCGAAGCCATCCCGAGGCCGCCGCGCAAGTGGCCGATGCACGAGTTCGCAAAGTGGACCATGCGGCGGGCAACGCCACCGGTCGTCATGAAAGCACCGGAGAGGATGAAGAAAGGTATTGCCAGCAGCGTGAACTGTTCCGAGGTCTCGTACAGCTTTAGAGATTGCGAGGCGAGTGATTCATGACCGAAAAACATGATCGTCAGCACCGACGACAGTCCAAGCGCAACCGCAATCGGCATGCCGACCAGCAGGAAGGCGAAGAGCATGATGAACAACGCGGCGGTGGTCATGACCGCCCCTGTTGAGGCGGCGTTTCTTCCTCGACGCGCTGCTTCAGCGCCTCCTCGGCTTCATCACCGAGCAGATGGGCTTCCTTGCCGGCGATGACGCGGTACAGGACCTGCGCGAAGCGGATGGCGAGCAGGCCAAACCCTATCGGCAGCGCCAGGCGCGGGACCCACAGCGGGACCGGCAGATCCTGCGCCAGGGTGCCGATTTCGTACATCTTGGCGACGTAGCGCCAGCTGCCGACAAAGACGATCCCGGCGTAAACGATGCACAAAACGGTTGCCGCCGCAGTCACAATCCGCGCGGCACGCGGTCCGAGCGCCTTGACGAGCGCATCCACGCCGATGTGCGAGCCCACGCGCACGCCATAGCACATCCCGAGAAAAATCAGCCACGCGAAAAGAAAGCTGACGAGTTCGAGCGCCCACACGAAGCTGTAATTGAAAATGTAGCGCGCGATCACCTGAACGAAGGTGACGATCGTCATGATGGCGAGGATGAAGGCGATCAGCCCCTCCTCCAGCCGTTCGAACCAGCGCCCCATGGGCGTCGCGCTGCGCCGCCGGACTTATTTGTTAGCCTTCTGCGCGGCCTCGATCAGATCCTTGCCGATGCCCGGTTCGAACTTCTTCCACACCGTCGCCATTGGCTTGCGCCATGCCGCAAGATCCTCTTTCGTCAGCGTGAAAATCTTTGCCTTCCCGGCATCGGCGATCAGTTTGCGGTCGCGTTCGTTGATGTCGTTTGCCAGTTTGTTTCCGTATGTCGTAGCCTCGTCCATTGCTGCGGTCAGTCCCTTGCGCACGTCGGCCGGCAGGCTATCCCACCACTTGGCATTGGTGATCACCATGTAGTCGATCACGCCGTGATTGGTCTCGGCGATGGTCTTCTGCACCTCGAAAAACTTCTGCGACCAGATGTTCGACCACGTGTTCTCCTGGCCGTCGACCACCCCGGTCTGCAGCGCCTGGTAGACCTCGCTGAAGGCCATTTTCTGCGGGTTGGCGCCGAGCGCCCGGAACTGCGCTTCCAGGACGTCGGACTGCTGGATGCGGAACTTAAGCCCCTTGACGTCCTCGGGCCGCTTGAGCTGGTCCTTGTCGGTCGAGAGCTGCTTCATGCCGTTGTGCCAGTAGGCGAGCCCCTTGATGCCCTTGGAGCGCATCGAGTCGAGCAGCGCCTTGCCCTCCGGGCCGTGCTGGAAGCGGTCGACCGCGGCGATGTTGTTGAACATGAAGGGCAGATCGAATACCTGCAGCTTCTTCGTGTAGCGGTCGAACTTGGACAGCGAGGGCGCGATGATCTGCACGTCGCCGAGCAGCAGCGCCTCCATTTCCTTGCCGTCGCCGAACAGCTGCGAGCTCGGGAACACCTGCACCTGAACCTTGCCCGGGAGCAGCTTCTCGGCCAATTCCTTGAACTTGAGCGCGGCCTGCCCCTTGGGCGTCTTCTCCGCCACGACATGGCTGACCTTGACGATGATGGGCGCTGCCTGCGCCGCGACCGACAGCGAAATCGCGAGCGCGCCGGCAAGCAATACGGGGGTAATGCGCATGGTTTTGCTCCCTCTGAGTGGAAATATCCGTGGATCGCCTGTTTGCGCGCGCAATCGTACGCGCGTAAGCGGGGCGCAAGCTTGACTTGGGTCAACCCGGAAAGGGGGCGGGCGACCCGGGCGCTTTCGCTGCGCTGCAGCACGAAACCGTAAGCCGGCGGATAGGGAAAACGTCTAGACTTTGCTGCGTCGGGCGAGGTGGTCGTACACATCACTGCAGTGCGAGGCACGGCAGGCCCGTCCCATCAACCGCAGGAGGAGATTGCAATGACGAAGAAGTTCGATCGGCGTCGATTTATCCAAACGACCGCAGCGGCGTCCGCCGCCGCGATGTTCCCGTACATTCGCACCTCGCGCGCCGCCGGCAGTCTCAAGGTGGCGTTCTGGGACCACTGGGTCCCAGGCGCGAATAAGACCATGGAGTCCATCTGCCACGAGTGGGCGGCGAAGCACAAAGTCGACATCAGCATCGACTTCATCACCTCGCAGGGCAACAAGCTCGAGCTGACGATTGCCGCCGAGAAGCTGGCGAAGTCGGGCCATGACCTGGTGCAGCCGAACGCATGGTCGCCGGCCGCGTACGCGAACGACTTCGAGCCGGTCGACGACATCATGCATGCGGCGATCAAGCAAAACGGCGGGACGTATCCGATCGTCGAGTACCTGGCGCACCAGAAGGGCCACTGGGTCGCGGCGCCGGCGGTGACCGGCAGCCAGGTGAAGCCGCCGCAGGCGCGCATCAGCATGTTGAAGGAATACGCCGGGCTCGACGTTACGAAGATGTACGCGCCTCCGGGCGGGCACTCGGACAAGAAGCTGCAGGACGAGTGGACCTGGGACAAGTTCGTCGAGATCGCCGAGAAGTGCGCCGCGAAGGGGCATCCGTTCGGCCTTGGGCTGAGTCAGACCACCGACTGCGTGGACTTCGCGGGTGCGCTGTTCCACGCCTTCGGCGCCGAAATGGTGAACGCCAAAGGCGACGTGACGGTCAATTCCGACAACACCCGGCACGTGCTGGAATATTCACAGCGCCTGGTAAGGACGCTGCCCAAGGACGTGGTCGCCTGGGACGACGCCTCGAACAACAAGTTCCTGATCTCGGGCCAGGGCTCGCTGATCATGAACCCGCCGAGCGCCTGGGCGGTCGCGAAGCGCGACGCACCTCAGGTTGCGGCGGATACCTGGATCTTCGGCTCGCCGAAGGGGCCGAAGGGCCGCTTCGCGCCGGCGCTGCCGTTCTTCTGGGCGATCTGGAAGTTTTCGCCCAACAAGTCGGCGGCGAAGAGCCTGCTTGCGCACCTCATTTCGCGGCAATCCTCCGAGCGCTTCGTCGCTGCGAGCGTGGGCTACGACATTCCGGGCTTCAAGGGTCTGCGCAACTTCAAGACCTGGGCCGAGGTGGAGCCGCCGAAGGGTGTGGTGTACAACTACCCGCCCACGGCTGACACGATCGTGGAGGTCGCGGGAGCGCCGGCGCCGATCCACGTCGCGAACCAGATCTACACGCAGGGCCTCATGACGCAGATGATGGCCAAGGTCGGCATCCAGGGGCAGTCGATCGCCGAAACCATCGGCTGGGCGGAGAAGCAGCTCCAGGCCTATACGATGATGTAAGCTTTAATCCGGGTTCGGGAAGCGCCGGCATGCGCCGTCGCTTCCCGGCGGCCTGGAGGGGCCGACCCCCGGCTGGTATGGAATCAGCATAGGAGGAGAAGTCAGATGGCCAACGGCATTGCCGCCAACGCGCCCGCGTCGAGGCCGGCCAGTCGCATGACGATGCAGAAGCTCATGCGGCGCCGCTCGACGACCGCGCTCGCGCTCGCGCTGCCGCTGATCGTGCTGATCGCGACGCTGGTGATCTATCCGGCGTTCTACGCGGTGTATCTGTCGATGCTCGACCGGACGATGGAGAACTTCACCGGTCTAAGGAACATCCTGTTCCTGCTCCACTTCGACACCTTTTGGATGGTCGTCAAGCAGTCGTGCCTCTTTGCGATCACGGCCGTCGTCTTCAAGGCGCTGATCGGTTTCGTGAGCTCGCATTTCGTGCACAACCTGCCGTCCAAAGGGCAGCGCAAATGGCGCGGCATGCTGCTGGTGCCCTGGGTGATCCCGACGGCAATGAGCACCATCGCGTGGTTCTGGCTGTTCGATCCGTCGTACAGCGCGATCAACTGGATCCTCGCCAAGTTCGGCATCGAGTCCATTCCATTCCTTGGCGTACCTGGCTGGGCACGATTCTCCGTGATCCTGGTCAACGTCTGGTATGGAGCGCCGTTCTTCCTCATCATGTACCTGGCCGCGCTCAAGTCTGTACCCGATCAGCTCTACGAAGCAGCGGCGATCGACGGCGCCAATT
>JBLMYH010000211.1:0-4844 GCA_050258175.1 Hyphomicrobiaceae bacterium | reverse complement strand
CCACAACCCGGTAGCGGAGGTCAATTTTGCAGCGGTCGATCCGGTAAAATAGGCGCTTTTTTCCGCCCGGCCCGCCATGATCCGCACCCGCTTCGCCCCCTCCCCCACTGGTTACCTGCATATCGGCGGCGCGCGCACCGCGCTGTTTTCGTGGGCATTCGCGCGTCATCACGGCGGCCAGTTCATCCTGCGCATCGAGGACACCGACATCGCGCGCTCGACGCCGGAAGCGGTCCAGGCGATTCTCGACGGCATGGCCTGGCTCGAACTGAATCACGACGAAGGCCCCTTCTATCAGACCAAGCGCCTCTATCGCTACAAGGAAGTGATCGAGCAGATGCTGGCCGACGGCCAGGCCTATCACTGCTATTGCAGCACCGAGGAGCTCGACGAAATGCGCGAGGCGCAGCGCGCGCGCGGCGAAAAACCGCGCTACGACGGCCGCTGGCGTCCCGAGCCCGGCAAGACACTGCCGGTGCCGCCTTCCGGCGTGCAGCCGGTCGTACGCTTCAGGAACCCGACCGAAGGCACGGTGGCGTGGAAGGACCTGGTCAAGGGCACGATCGAGTTTTCCAACGCCGAGCTCGACGACCTCATCATCGCGCGCGCCGACGGCACGCCCACCTACAATTTCTGCGTGGTGGTCGACGACTGGGACATGCAGATCAGCCACGTCATCCGCGGCGACGACCACGTCAACAACACCCCGCGCCAGATCAACATCCTCAAGACGCTCGGCGCGGCCGTCCCGCAGTATGCCCACCTGTCGATGATCCTCGGCGACGATGGCACCAAGCTCTCCAAGCGCCACGGTGCGGTGTCGGTGATGCAGTATTCCGACGAGGGCTATCTGCCGGAAGCGGTGATCAATTACCTGGCGCGGCTCGGCTGGTCGCATGGCGACGCCGAGCTGTTCAGCCGCGAGCAGTTCGTGCAGTGGTTCGACCTCGACCACATCACGCCGTCGGCCGCACAGTTCAATACCGAAAAGCTGCGCTGGATCAACCAGCAGTACATCAAGGCGGCCGACGACGCGCGGCTGGCTGAACTCACGCGCCCCTTCCTGATCCGCAACGGCGCCAGCCCGGGCGATGGCCCCGACCTCGCCGCGGTGTGCGCGCTGGTCAAGGAACGCGCCGCCACGATCGAGGAACTCGCCGACGCCGCCACCTTGTTCTACCGGACCCTGCATCCCACGCCGGAACTGCTGGCCCAGCACGTCACGCCGGAGATCCTGCCGGCGCTGGCCGACCTGGCTGGCCGCCTTGAAAGCCTGACCTGGGAGCGCAGCGCCATCAGCGCAGCGTTCAAGGAGACGCTCGCCGCGCACGGCCTCAAGATGCCCAAGCTGGCGATGCCCGTGCGGGTGCTGGTGACCGGCGAACCGCAGACGCCGGCGATCGACGCCACGCTGGAACTGATCGGCAAGGACAAGGTGGTTTCCCGCCTGAAAGCCGCATTGTAGGCCACCACACGAGCAGACGATTCCGCTATAATGCGCGCTGTTTTTCGCCGGCGTAGCTCAGTTGGTAGAGCAGCGCATTCGTAATGCGAAGGTCGTCAGTTCGATTCCGATCGCCGGCACCAGTTGTAAAAAGACGCCGCTCTTCGAGCGGCGTTTTTGTTTGGACGTCTTTCCCGGGCATGCCGATCATTGCGACTCGAACTCGGTGAACGCGCGGTTCATGTTGGCCCGGTGCAAGCCTTCGTAGTGCTCCAGATGCCTGAATGCGGGCAGATCGGCGTAGCGGTCGAGGGTCGCATCCATCGGCTCCATCTCGCGCGCCGCGGCGCCCACCTTGTCGACCAGGAAATCGTAGTAGTCACCCGTCTCGCGCTGCGCCTGCGCCAGGTCGCAGACACGGCCATGGCCGGGCACGATGCGCGCCGGCTTCAGCGCCGCCAGTGCATGGAAGGCCTGCTGGCCGTTCTTCACACTCGACATGGGCAGCACGGCGAGCAAGCGGTCGGCGAAGACCAGATCGCCGCTGAACATCACGCGATGCTGCGGCAGCCAGACCCACGCATCGCCTGGAAAATGCGCGTCGGTGTAGGCCAGAACCAGGGTCTCGCCGCCCAGTTCCAGTGTGGCCGTGGCGCCCTCCAGGGTTTTGGGCGCCGGCAGCGGTTTCGTTCCCTGCATGCGCTGGCCGAGAAAGCGCTTCAGGCTGGCCATTTGCTGCGCCCCAAATTCGGCCTGGGTCGCGGCGGTACGGGCCAGCGCGATCACCTCGGCGCCCCTGCCGGCAAAATAATCGTTGCCGAGCCAGCGGTGGTCCTGGCTGCCGGTGTTGATGACCCAGCGCACCGGCTGCCTGGTCACCTTGGCGATGGCGCCGGCGATCTTTTCGGCGCCCAGGCGGCTGGCGCCGGAGTCGATCAGGATCACTCCCTGCGGCGTGACGATGAAACCGAAGTTGGCGTTGAGACCGTCGTTGTCCGGGCTGCGCTGCCCCAGCGGGCCGATCAGGGCGTAGACGTTGTCGACGACCTTCTCGGCCGCTGGCTGGGAGGCGTGGGCAACAGGCGCAGCCAGCACGAAAACGAACATCAACAGTGTGAGCAGCCTGCGCATGTCCGGTTAGCTACTTCAGGCGATAGCTGGCATGGCAGGCGACGCATTGCGTGGTGACCTCGCTCAGCGCCCCCAGGGCGCGGGGCAGGTCGCGGGTCACGCCCGCTTCCTGGGCGGTCACGGCAAAGCGGCTGGCGGCCTGGTGCATCGCTGCTCCTGTTTCCTGCATGCCCTGGGGCATGAAGCCGGCGATGTGGCTCGCGCCATGCGCTTCGAGCGAACTCATGCCGAGGCGCTTTTCGGCCAGGTCGGCTGCGGCGGCGTAATCACCGACGGCCAGCATGCGCTGGATTTCGTTGATGGAAAGCAGATGGTCACGCATGTTCGCGCGCATGTGTTCTTGCATCATCGCTGGCATGTCCACCGCTACCCGGTTGTCGCCGGCGGCGAGGGCGATGGGCATGGCGAGCAGCCCGGCGATAAGAAACGGTATGCGTGGAAGCTTATACATAGTGATTCCCGGTGAACTGATCAGCTTTGCCGCGTGGGCAAGCCGCTTTCATACCAGCTTTTACTGCGATTGACGATCCTCACCACCAGCAGCATTACCGGCACTTCGATCAGCACGCCGACCACGGTGGCGAGCGCGGCCCCCGACTCGAATCCGAACAGCGCAATCGCCGCAGCGACTGCCAGTTCGAAAAAATTGGACGCGCCGATCAGTGCCGACGGACAGGCCACGCTGTGCTTCTCGCCCGCCTTGCGGTTGAGCCAGTAGGCCAGTCCCGAATTGAAGAACACCTGGATCAGGATGGGCACGGCCAACAAAGCGATGATCAGCGGCTGCCGGATGATCGCCTCACCCTGGAAGGCGAACAGCAGCACCAGCGTCGCCAGAAGCGCCAGGATCGAGGCATGGCCCAGCCGGGCCATGGCCGTGTCGAACGCCAGTTGCCCACGTTTCAGCAGGATCTTGCGCCACAACTGCGCCAGCAATACCGGGATCACGATATACAGCACCACCGAGGTGAACAGGGTGTCCCACGGCACCACGATGGCCGACAAGCCGAGCAGCAGGCCGACGATGGGCGCGAAGGCGAAGATCATGATGGTGTCGTTCAGCGCCACCTGCGACAGGGTGAAATACGGGTCGCCCCCGGTCAGCCGGCTCCAGACGAAGACCATCGCGGTGCAGGGTGCCGCCGCCAGGAGAATCAATCCGGCAACATAGCCGTCGAGCTGTTCCGCCGGAAGATAGGGGGCGAACACATGGCGAATGAACAGCCAGGCCAGCAAGGCCATGGAAAACGGCTTCACCGCCCAGTTGACGAACAGCGTCACGCCGATGCCTTTCCAGTGCGACTTCACCTGATGCAGGGCGCCGAAGTCGATCTTCATCAGCATCGGGATGATCATCACCCAGATCAGCAGGCCGACCGGAATGTTCACTTGGGCGATCTCCATGCGCCCCAGCGCCTGGAACGGCGCCGGCAGCAACTGGCCCAGCAGCACGCCGGCGACGATGCAAAGCGCCACCCACAGCGTGAGCCAGCGCTCGAACCCGCTTATCGCGACGCCCGCAGCGCGTTTCACTGTCACTTCACACTGCGCGCTCATCGCTTCACCTCATTCCTGCGTATTCAGGCGGCCTGCAGGCCAAGTCTCTCGCGCACCGCGGCAACGAGGCGGTTGCGGATGTCGTCGCGCACCGCGACGAAGCTTTCCAGCGGCTCGCCGTGAGGGTCGTGGAACGGCAGGTGGATGGCCGGGATCGGCTTGGGGAAGATCGGGCAGGCTTCACGGGCGTTGTCGCACACCGTCACCACCAGGTCGATGTCCTCGTTCATCACCGCATCGACGTCCTTGGGATACAGGCCGTCGGTATTCAGGCCGGCCTGCCGCAGTGCCGCGATCGCGCCGTCGGCCACCTTCGGCTGCGGCCGGGTGCCGGCAGACAGCGCACGTACCTGGCCGGCAAGGTCATGGTTCAGCAGCACTTCGGCCATTTGCGAGCGGCAGGAATTGCCCGTGCACAGCACCAGTACGGTGTATTTTTTATCAGCCAAGACGGCTCCCTGGATTGATGAAAGAAAAACTCAGCAACAGCCGCCCGCGGCGGGCTTGGCCTTGACCGGGATGCAGCCGGACACCTTGGCCACGGCAGGCTCGGGCACGCAGCAGCCGCCCGCCGACTGCCCGCCGAACACGGGAATGCTGTCGAGCGTGTGGTAGGTCTCCCAGGCGATGCCGGTAGGGTCGGTCGCCCAGTACTTGTCCGATTTGGCGTAGCAGCAGGCGGTGCCCATCTCCTCCACCACCTCGGCGTCGA
>JBLMYH010000210.1:0-3889 GCA_050258175.1 Hyphomicrobiaceae bacterium | reverse complement strand
CTCGCCCGGCGCCACCTCAAGGCTCAGTTCGCGTACCGCGTGGATGCCGCCATACGCCACCGACAAGTGTTTGACCGCAAGCAGCGCCTCGCTCACAGGGCTTCGTCCCCGAGATAGGCCGCGATGACCTTGGGATTGCGGCTGACCAGGTCAGGCGTGCCCTCGGCGATCTTCACCCCGTAGTCGAGCACCGCCAGCCGGGTGCACAGCCCCATCACCAGCTTCACGTCGTGTTCGATCAGGAGCAGCGTCAGGCCGTCGGCCTGCAGCTGCAGCAGCAGCTCGCGCAACGCCATGCGTTCGGCCTTGTTCATGCCGGCGGCGGGCTCGTCGAGCGCCAGCAGGGTCGGCTCGGTCGCCAGCGCGCGGGCAATCTCGAGCCGCCGCTGGTCACCGTAGGGCAGATTCTTGGCCATGCGGTGCGCGTGCTGCGCGATGCCGACGCGCTCGAGCAGCGCATGGGCGCGCTCGCGCGAGTCGGCCTCCTCGCGCCGCGTGCCGGGCAGGCGCAGCACCGCGCCGACGACGCCGCTCTTGGTGCGCGCGTGGCGGCCGACCAGCACGTTCTCGAGCGCGGTCATTTCGGCGAACAAGCGGATGTTCTGGAAAGTGCGGGCGAGTCCCGCGCACAGCACCTGGTGCGGCTTGCGCCCGTCGAGACGGAAGCCGTTCAGGCGAATCTCGCCCCGGTCGGTGGAATACAGGCCGGTGAGCGCGTTGAACAGCGTGGTCTTGCCGGCGCCGTTGGGACCGATGAGGCCGAAGATCTCGCCCGCGTTCACCTGCAGCGAAATGTCGGAGAGCGCCTGCAGTCCGCCAAACGCCTTGCTTACGCCGGAAACGGTCAGCAGCGCACTCATCCCTGCGCGTCGGCGAATTCGCGGCGGCGGCGCGTCGAGGGCAGCAGCCCGGCCGGGCGATACAGCATGACCGCGACCAGCGCAACGCCGAACAGCAGCATGCGCAGGTCCGCCGGGTCGACATAGATACGGCCAAACATGTCGTTCTGCCAGTCGCCGGTATAGCGCAGCGCCTCGGGCAGGAGCGTCAGCACCACCGCGCCAAAAACCACGCCCGGGATATGCCCCATGCCGCCGAGCACGATCATGCACAGGATCATGATCGACTCCATCAGGTTGAACGACTCGGGGCTGATGAAGCCCTGGAAACTGGCGAACAGGCCGCCCGCCAATCCGCCGAAGGTGGCGCCCATGGCGAACGCCAGGAGCTTCAGATTGCGCGTGTTGATGCCGGTTGCAGCGGCAGCGATCTCGTCCTCGCGGATCGCGACCCAGGCACGTCCGATGCGCGAATCCTCCAGCCGCATCGAAATGAAGATCACCCCCAGCGTGAACAGCAGGAACAGGTAGTAGGTGAGATGGACGCCGGTGAAGGTGTAGCCGAACAGTTCATGCGGCCGGCTCAGGTCGAAGCTGCCGAGGCGCACCGGATCGATCAGGCTGATGCCCTGCGGGCCGTTGGTGATGTTGACCGGTGCATTCAGGTTGTTCAGGAAGATGCGGATGATTTCGCCGAAGCCCAGCGTGACGATCGCCAGATAGTCACCGCGCAGCCGCAAGGTGGGTGTGCCCAGGAGGACGCCGAACATCGCAGCCAGCGCCGCGCCCAGCGGCAGGATGGCCCAGAATGGCAGGTGCAGGCCGAAATGCGGGCTGGCGAGCCAGGCATAGACGTAGGCCCCGAGGGCATAGAACGCGACATAGCCGAGATCGAGCAGGCCGGCGTAGCCGACGACGATGTTCAGCCCGAGCGACAGGATGACATACAGCAGCGCGAGGTCGAGCAGCCGCACCCAGGAGCGTCCCAGCCCGGCATCGACCAGGAATGGCAGCACCGCCAGCCCCAGCCCCAGCAGGGAGAAGGCCAGCCAGCGCGGCAGCGTGATCGTCACCCTAGGCACGCTCGGCCCCGCGCGCGCCCAGCAGGCCGGATGGGCGGAACACCAGGACCGCGATCAGCACGAAGAAGGCAAACACGTCCTGGTAGTTGCTGCCGAGGAAGCCGCCGGTCAGGTCGCCAATATAGCCCGCGCCAAAGGATTCGATCAGTCCCAGCAGCAGGCCGCCCAGCATTGCGCCGCCCAGGTTGCCAATGCCGCCCAGCACCGCTGCCGAGAAAGCCTTGAGGCCGAGCAGGAAGCCCATGTAGTAGTGCGCCAGGCCGTAATAGGCGCTGACCATGACCCCCGCCACCGCCGCCAGCGCCGAGCCGATCGCGAAAGTGGCGGCGATCACCCGGTTGACGTCCACGCCCATCAGGCTCGCCACCTGACGCGATTGTGCGGTGGCGCGCATGGCGCGGCCGAGTCGGGTCTTCTGCACCACCAGGATCAGCATCAACATGATGAGCGTCGCCAGCAACAGGATGGCGATCTGCACATCGGTGATCGTCGCCCCTTGGATTGCGTGGCGCCCCTGCGGCAGCACGGCGGGAAAGGGGATGTACTGCTTGCCCCAGATCAGCATGGCGACGTTCTGCAGGATGATCGACACGCCGATCGCGGTGATGAGCGGCGCCAGACGCGGCGCATGACGCAGCGGCCGGTAGGCGACGCGCTCGATCACGAGGCCCAGCGCCACGCACACCGGGATCGCCACCACCAGCCCCGCCGCCAGCACCAGAACGCCTGGCAACCCCGGCGCCGCCAGCGTCAGCGCGCCAATCACGGCCAGCGCCACCATCGCCCCCATCATGGTGATTTCGCCGTGGGCGAAGTTGATGAGTTCGAGGATGCCATACACCATGGTGTAGCCCAGTGCCACCAGCGCATAGACGCTGCCGAGCACCAGACCGTTGATGAGTTGTTGCAGGAAAATGTCCATCTTTGCGCGCGGCGCGCCAGCCCGGTTGAATTTAGCTCAGTCTTATTTGCCGCTTTGCACGGTTTCGAGCGCCTGCCACTTGCCGTCTTTCACCTGATACAGCGTGACCGCACCGCCGGCGAGGTCACCCTTGGCATCGAAACGGATACGCCCGGTCACCCCCTGATAATCGGTCTTCGGCAGTTCAGCCAGGTACTTGGCGGGGTCGCTGGAATCGGCGCGCCTCATCGCATCGACCAGCACGTGCATGGCGTCATAGGCGTAGGGGGCGTAGTTCTGGATCTGTCCATACTTGGCTTCGAACTTGGCCTTGAACGCGCGGCCGCCGGGCATCGCATCGAGCGGCAGGCCGGGGTTGGAGGCCAGCACGCCTTCGGCGTCGGCACCGGCGAGTTCGATGAAGGTGGGCGTCTGCACGCCGTCGCCGCCGAGGAACTTGGCCGTCATGCCAAGCTGTCTCATCTGCTTGACCATCGGTGCGGCCTGCGGATCCATGCCGCCGAAGAACACCAGGTCGGGCGCCTTGCCCTTGATGGACGTGAGGATCGCCATGAAATCGGTCGAGCGGTCCGAGGTGTACTCGCGCGCCACCACTTCGCCGCCGGCCGCCTTCACCGCCTTCTCCACTTCGTCGGCCAGCCCCTGCCCATAGGCGGTGCGGTCATCGATGATGGCGATCCGCTTCGCGCCCAGTTTGGTCACGGCGTAATTCCCCAGCACGCTGCCCTGCTGCGCATCGTTGGTCATCACGCGGAACGCGGTCTTGAACCCGGAAGCCGTGTAGGCCACGGCCGTGGCCGACGGTGAAATCTGCGGGATGCCGTTGTCGGAATAGATCTTGGAGGCCGGGATCGTGGCGCCCGAATTGAGGTGGCCGATCACGCCCACGACGCCTTCGTCGACCAGCTTCTGGGCCACGGTGGTGGCGGTTTTGGGATCAGCCGCGTCGTCCTCGCTCCGCAGTTCGAGTTCGACCTTCTTGCCGCCCAGCGTGAGGCCGGCGGCATTGATCTCGTCCAGCGCCAGGCGCACGCCGTTTTCGTTGT
>JBLMYH010000209.1:0-8692 GCA_050258175.1 Hyphomicrobiaceae bacterium | reverse complement strand
CGGATTGTCGGGCACCACCCGCGCGCCCGGCATCACGCCGTAGATGTCGGTCGCCGGCATGATGAACAGGCGGTCGCCAGCAAACCCGGCCACCTCGGCCTCGATGCTCTGTCCACCGGGGATCTGGATGTGGCACTGGCTGCCCACCGGCATGCGCAGGCCGACCGCCTCCATCACGAGCCCCGACACCCGCGTCAGCCGTCCGCTGGTCGCGATCGGCGTCGCCCAGTTCACCGCGCGGCGGCAGTCGGCCAGGTATTCCCGCAGGCGGACGATGCGGTCCATCATTCGATCCAGTTCAAGTTGCTGCCGAGCACCTGCACCACCTGGCGCCAGCGTGCCGGCAACGTGGCATCGAGATCGCCCTGCGAGGTTTCGATCAGACAGCCGCCGCGCACGATGCGCACATCCTCGACGATACGCAGGCGGTTCTTGTCGAGCACCTGGTCGAGGTGCGGGCGCACCAGCGCGGCGTCGTCCGGATTCAGCAGCAGGCGCGCCTCGCGGCTGGTTTCCGCCATCTGCTTCAGCGCCATATTGACCACGTCGAGGATGCGCTCCGGCCGTGCCGCGAGCTCGCCCGCCACCACCTGGCGCGCGACGTCAAGCGCCAGTTCCAGCACCATGTCGGCAAGACGGAAATCGAGGTTGTCCAGCGTCGAGGAAAAGCTTTCGGCCAGCTGTTTCATGCGTCCGCAGGCCTGCTCCCCTTCCACCCGACCGGCCGCCAGGCCTTCGGCGTAGCCTTCTGCACGCGCCGCTTCGCGCAACGCAGCCAGCTCAGACCCCGGATCGACCTCGCCAGGCGTGTCCGCGCTGGCCGATGCGGCCAGTTCCACCACTTCCCACTGTTCGAATGCGGTGGGGTGCTTGGGCGTGGCGTCGTCCGTGCTCATGCCGCCTCCTTTTCATCAGGAACCTGGATTGCCCCCTCTGCCGCCAGCCGCCGCAAGCTTGCACCCGCCTCGTCCTGCGCAGCCTGGATCGCCGCCACCGGCACGGGGCCCAGGGTGTCGAGGTCGACCCGCATGCGCTGGGCGGCGGTCGGGCTCATCACGGCCGTCAGGGCATCGAGCACGCGCCCGTCGCTGCCCTTCAGGGCATGCAGCAGGGTACGCGCGGCGACGTTGCGCAGAAAAGTCTTGCGACCGGCCTCGGGCAGCCGAGCCAGGTCTTCGAACGCGAGATTGCGCACGCGCAGGCGCGCGGCGAGGTCGGCGTCGCGCTGGTCGAGCTGGCTCAGCGCGGCGGCGGCGCTGCCCTCGCTCATCTGCCCCAGCAGGCCTGCCACCGCAGCTTCGCCCTGCGGCGGCGCAGCGGTTTCGAATCCCGCGAGCCAGTCGTCCAGATCGCGCAGCATGTCGGCGCTGGGCGCATCGCTGTGCGCCAGGGCCAGAAGCGTGTCGGCGCGCGTCCTGCCGGGCAGCAGTTCGAGGACTGCAGCAGCGACGTCGCGCGGCAGCTGCGCGGTCACCGCCGCAATCAACTGGGGCGCCTGCGATTCCAGCAGGCCGGCAATCTCCGCCGGCTCGCGCCAGGCCAGCTTTTCCAGCGCCTGCGCGCCCGACGCCCCCAGGCGCTGCAGCATCGCCTGCGCCCGTTCCGGGCGAAACGCCTGCTTCAGCGTCTCATCGAGAAAACGGCCGGTATCCGCTGCAAACCCGGTCTGCTCGGCGGCCTCGGCGGCGTAATCGCGCAGGATCGCGCGCACACGCTCGCGCGGCAGCATGTCGAGTTCGCGCATGGCGCTGCCGAGGCGGCTCACCTCCAGCGGGCTCAGGTAGCGGAATACGGCCGCCGTGGCCTCCTCACCGAGTGCCAGCAGAAGCGCGGCGGATTTCTCGATGCCGGCCTGGCTCATGCGCGCATCCAGAGCTTGATGACGTCCGCGGTCACGCGCGGATCGGCCAGCACCAGATGGCGGGCGGCGTCGAGTTCGGCGTCGAGATCCGCGACGGGCGGCTCGGCGGGGGGCGGGCGGCGGGCGCGCCGCCAGGCGGCGACGCCAAGCAGAAGCACGATGGCCGCGCCAGCAGCCGGCAGCCAGGACTGAAGTCTGAAGAAATGGGGGGTGTCGGGCTGGGAGCTGGCCGGGGCGACGTGGGGAATCAGGCGGGACACGTGTGGCTGCGGGCTCGCGACAGCGGCCCCGACCGGCGCCGGTTTGGCGACCGCGGCAGGCAGCGCATACACCTTCACCGTGTCGCCGCGCGCCGGCACCAGTCCCAGCGCCTGGCGGGCCAGCTGTCCCGCCCGCGCGAGTTCATCCGCACCGGCGTCGAACCCCAGAATCACGATGGCGTTCACACGGCGGATGCGGCCTTCCGGCGTATGCGTGGTGCGCACGGTTTTTTCCAGCGGACGCGTTCGGCCGCCCACCACGACATTGCGCACCCGCTCCACCGTTTGCTGGACATCGCTGTCGTCCAGCGTGGCGGTGACCTGGACGCTGACGCGATCCTTGCCGAGCCAGGGCGTCAACACGGCCAGCGCCCGCTGCGCCAGATCCTGTTCCAGCGCCCGCCGCCGCGACTGCACCACCTCGGGTACCGCGCCACCCAGCAACACGCCGCGCGGGTCGAGCACCTGCACGTCGGTCCGCTTCAAGCGCGGCACGCTGGCCGCCACCAGGGTCTGGATCGTCGTCACCTGCTCCCTCGACAGCTGCGCATTGGGATGCAGGCGCACCAGCACCGCAGCGGTGGCGGGGGGCCCGTCGCGCAGGAAGGGCGAGACCCTGGGCAAGGCGAGGTGAACCCGCGCCAGCTCCACCGCTTCCAGCGACTGAATCGAGCGCGCCAGGTCGACTTCGAGCGCATGCTGGAAGCGTTGCCGTTCTTCCAGGGACGAGGCGCCGAACCGCGGTGCACGATCGACCTCGTCCTGCACGTCGGCGTCGGAGCGGGGCAGGCCGCGCGCGGCGAGGCGGTAGCGCGCCGCGTGCAACTGGCCGGCCGGCACCTCGATGCTGCCGTCGGCGGCAGAAAGGTGATAGGGAATGTCGAGTTGTTCGAGCGCGGCGATGACCTCGCCGCCCGCCCGGTCGGACAGCTTCGGGTAGAGCACGCGATAGTCCTGCGGCTGGAACCACAGATAGGCCGCTGCCAGCGCCGCCAGTGGCAGCAACACCAGCATGGCAAGCATGAAGCGGCGCAGCGGGCTCGCTTCCGCGATCAGATCGCGCAGACTGCTCAGCCAACCCGGCACTATCCGTACCTCGCCTGCGTTGCCGGCTCCCGCCGGATCTGTATGGGTTGCGTAATCACGCGGGAATTATAACCAGTCAGGCGTTGCTACAGCGCGCAACACCACCTGCAATTGCCCTCCCCGTTCGCGGCCCTGGAACCACCAGATACTCGCCTTTTTCATCGCCAGGTCGCCCGGCTGCCCGCTCAGCAGTTGCATCGCGGCCTGGCCCAGGGTCGGCTGGTGGCCCACGATCAGCACCGGATAGGCGGCCTCCGGCCAGCCTGCAGCGGCCAGCACGTCTTCGGCGCTGGCCCCCGGCGCCAGCGCCGGCACCTGCTTGTAGCCGCGCCCCAGCGCCTGCGCGGTCTGCAGGGTACGCCTGGCAGGGCTGACCAGCACCCGGGTGTCCTGCGGCAGCCGCGGCGTGAGCCAGTCGGCCATGCGCGCCGCCTGCCTGCGGCCCTTGTCGGTGAGTTGGCGGTCGAGGTCGGGGATGCCGTCCTCGGCCTCTGCATGTCGCCACAAAATGAGTTCCATCCGATTTCCCCAATCAAGTCTCACGCGGGCTGCGGCGCCCGCAACCAGCCTGAATCTACCAGTAGCATTTCAGTTTCGGGAACGCACGCATCAGCCTGGCACTCTCGCCATTCGCCGCCTCCGCCTGTCTAGCCGCCAGCCAGCCAAGGACGAAGGGTCCCATCGGCCCGGTCTCCGCCAGCCCTGTAAGGCTCCGATCGACTGCGTTCCGAAGACCGTGCGGGGTCGTGTGCGCCGCAGTGAGCAGGCCCGTTGCGATATGCGCATCGTTGGCCCGCCCCAGGCTGTCCTGGGCATCACGCAGCAGCGCCAGATAACGGGCCTGCCGGCGCTTGCACCTTTTGGAACGGCTCTGGTACAGCGTCTGGAAGAACTCGGCCGCATAGCGCTGGCGCTTGATCGCGATGCGCAGGGCGTGGCGCTCGCGCGGTGCCAGCTTGGCGAAATTCTCGGCGCCCCGCACGATGCGCCGATGCCCCGTCTGCAGCACCCGGCGCGACCAGGCATCGAGCGGCGACAGCTGGACGAAGCGCTGCGCTTCCGGCACCGCCTCCGCGGAAGGAGACAAGTCCCCTTCCGCGGATAGACGCCAACCGTGCTGCAGCAGCCAGCGCTGCATGGCCAGCAGCCAGGCCCCCGGGCGGGCGCCGGCAATCGCTTCCCGCATCGCCGCGCGCACCTGGGCACGGCGCGCCTGCAAGGCCTCCATGCCGCGCTGCCAGGCTCCGGTATCGGGAAAATGCGGCGCGATGGCCGGCAGCGTTTCGCCGCACAGCACGTCCCAGTCGCGCGCCGGCCCGAGCGCGGCGGCCAGCGTGCGCAGGCCGTCCAGCAGCCCGGGTGGCAGCGCGCAGGCCTTGCGCGCCAGCCGCAGCGCCGCGCGCAACCGCCGTAGCGCCACCCGCGCCTGATGCACGTACTCGATGTCGTCGGATGCCAGCGCACCCGGCAGATTGGCCTGGAACTGCGCCAGGCACGCCTGGACAATCGCGGCGAACCCCGCCTCCACGCTCATGCCGTCGTCCAGCAGCAGCGACGCGGATTTCACCGGTTCTGCCTCGATTCCGTGCGCCAGGCGCACGCCGCGCTCGGCCTTGCTGATATCGAACGGCAGGCAGTCGAACGCGGCGGCCCACTCCAGCGCAAGCGCGAACAGCGCATCCGGCTGGCCGGATTTCAATTCGAGCTCGACCTCGCAAATCGGCTGGCTGCGTTCGCCTGCAATCACCGCGCCGACATCGAGCGCCACCTCGATCTGCGCACCGCCCTTGCCGCCGATCAGCCAGGCGGTGCGGTGAAAGCGCGTTTCGAACACCGGCGCCAGCTGCGCGCGCAGCGACTCCGGCACACGGGCGAGCGCCTCGGCCGGGAACCGGTTCCAGTCCGGCGCCCCGCGGCTCACTGGCATCTCGAATTCGGCCCGCCGCGACAGCCCGCCCTGCCGCTCGCCCTCGGTCTTCAGCGTCTGCAGCCAGCGGCGGCCGACCCGCCGGACGCGCAAGGCCACACCCTCCGCGCTCAAGGCAAAGTCCGGGGTGTCGAAGTAGCGGGTGACGAGGTCCTGCTGCAGCGGCGCGCTGCTTGTGCCCTTCAGGGTACGCCGCCGCGCCATCCGCTTGAGGAAGGCCGCAGCCTGCTGCGGCGGCAGCGTCAGCTTGAGCTCGATTTCCACCGGATGCGGCGTTGTCATATAAATGTCATCTAAGGCTCAAATGCGCACGCTTATCATTGAAGCACACTACGAATATACCCATCATGAATCTTCCCAGCCCCGACACGCTCATCAACCGAGAACTCGGCATTCTCGCTTTTCAGCGCCGGGTCCTGGCACAGGCCGACGATCCGTCCATGCCGCTGCTGGAACGCCTGCGCTTCCTCTGCATCGTGTCGAGCAACCTCGACGAATTCTTCGAGGTACGCGTGGCCGGGCTGAAGGAACAGATCCGCGCCAACTTCACCCAGCGCTCGCCCGACGGCATGACGCCGCGCCAGCAATTTCGCGCAGTAGCGGAAACGGCACATGCGCTGGTGTCACGGCAGTATGAGCTCTTCAACGAGGAAATCATTCCCGAACTGGCCGAGCACGGCATCCACTTCTTTCGGCGAACGCACTGGAACGAAGTCCAGGCGGAATGGATACGCGACTACTTCTTCCGCGAGCTGATGCCGGTGCTCACCCCGGTGGGGCTCGACCCCTCGCACCCCTTCCCGCGCGTCCTCAACAAGAGCCTCAACTTCGCGGTCGAACTGTCCGGGCGCGACGCCTTCGGCCGCAATTCCGGCGCCGCCGTGGTGCAGGCGCCGCGGTCGTTGCCGCGCGTCATCCGCCTGCCGGAAGAGATCGCCGGCTGCGAATACGGCTTCGTCTTCCTGTCGTCGATCCTGCACGCCCACGTCGACGAACTGTTCGCCGGCATGACGGTGCAGGGCTGCTACCAGTTCCGCGTCACCCGCAACTCCGACCTGTTCGTCGACGACGAGGAAACCAAGAACCTGCGCCAGGCGCTGCAGGGCGAACTGCCGCAGCGACACTTCGGCGCGGCAGTGCGGCTGGAAGTCGCCGACAACTGCTCGGCGTCGATGGCGGCCTTCCTGCTGGAACAGTTCGAACTCGACGCCGACGACCTCTACCAGGAACAGGGGCCGGTCAATCTGGTGCGCCTGATGCAGGTGCCGGACTGGGTCGACCGCCCCGAGCTCAAGTTCACCCCCTTCATCCCCGCCCTGCCCGCGCGGCTGGCCAAGGAGGAGGACATCTTCGCGCAGATCAAGAAGGGCGACATCCTGCTGCACCATCCCTTCGAATCCTTCCAGCCGGTGATCGACTTCATCGAGCAGGCCGCCGCCGACCCCCACGTCGTCGCGATGCGGCAGACGGTGTACCGCACCGGCACCGATTCGAAACTGATGCAGGCGCTGATCCAGGCCGCGCAGTCGGGCAAGGAAGTCACCGTGGTGGTCGAGCTGATGGCCCGCTTCGACGAGGAGGCCAACATCAACTGGGCGGCCAAGCTGGAAGAGGTCGGCGCCCATGTCATCTACGGCGTGGTAGGCCACAAGACCCACGCCAAGCTGGCGCTGGTCATCCGCCGCGAGGAAGGCGAACTACGCCGCTACGCCCATCTGGGCACCGGCAACTACCACGCCCGCACCGCGCGCATGTACACCGACTTCGGCCTGCTGACCGCCGACGAAGCCATCACCGCCGACGTCGCCAGCCTGTTCACCCAGATCACCGGACTCGGCAAGGCCGGCAAGCTGAAGCGCCTGTGGCAGTCGCCGTTCACCCTGCACAGCGAAGTCATCGCCGCCATCAACCACGAGGCCGAACTGGCGAGCGCCGGCAAGCCTGCCGCCATCGTTGCCAAGATGAACGCGCTGCTGGAACCGCAGGTGATCGCGGCCCTCTACGCCGCCTCGCAGGCCGGGGTGAAGATCGACCTCATCATCCGCGGCGTGTGCGCGCTCAAGCCCGGCATTCCCGGCCTGTCCGAGCATATCCGGGTGCGCTCGGTGGTCGGGCGCTTCCTCGAACACACGCGCATCTTCTATTTCAAAAACGGCGGCGACGAGAAGGTCTTCCTGTCGTCGGCCGACTGGATGGACCGCAACTTCTTCCGCCGCATCGAAACCGCCTTCCCCATCCTCAACCCCAAGCTGAAAAAGCGCGTGATCGCCGAGGGCCTCAAGCCCTACCTGCGCGACAACGTGCAGGCCTGGGACATGCTGGCCGACGGCAGCTTCCGCCGCCGCGCCAAGCGCCATGCCAAGCCCTACAGCGCGCAGGTCGAACTGCTGTCCCTGCTGACCAAGCAGAAATGAAAAGCCCGGCCGCGCGGGGCCGGGCAGAAGTCGCATCGGGCAGATGCGCGCGGGACCGCGCACCGAGGGGACGCGGCTAGTCGCGGGGCTGATCCCCAGCGCCGCGGCCCTTTTCCCGCCCATTCTCGTTGCGGTCCGCGCCACGCCCGCTGGGTTTGCCATTCTTCTTTTGGTCCGCGCTGCCGGGGCGCTGACCGTCAATCGCCCCGCGGCCGCTTTCCTGGCGCATCGGGCGCCCCGCCCCCGCTCCGCGACCCGCCGGCTGCTCCGCCGGGCCGCCACGGCCATCGCGTACGGCTGGCTGTGCCGGGAGGACTGGCGGTGCCACGCGCATGCGCTCCGGCGCCATCGTCGGCCCGCCACGGTCATCGCGTACGGCTGGCTGCGCCGGGAGGACTGGCGGCGCCATGCGCATGCGCTCCGGCGCCATCGTCGGGCTCGGCATATTCTGCGGCCCGTAGGCCGGCGGCGCCCTGCGTTCGCGCTCGCGCCCATTTGACGGCGGCATCTCGCGCTGCTGCATCCGCCCGTCCGGTCCCTGCATCTCGCGCTGCTGCATCCGCCCATCCGGTCCCTGCATCTCGCGCTGCTGCATCCGCCCGTTCGGTCCCTGCATCTCGCGCTGCTGCATCCGCCCGTTCGCCGGAGGCATCTCGCGCTCGCGTCCGTACGCCGGCGGCTGTGGCATCACCACGCCCTGATACCTGAACTGGCTGCGCACGCGTTCTGGCAGCGGGCGGGCCCGGCGGTCATCATCCACATAAACGGGAACATCGTTGACGTAGACGATGCGCGAAAGCCGATAGCCGTCCCGCACATCGTCGTCATCGCCGAACCGCGGCGGCAGCGAGCGGGTCCACGACGAATAGCGGAAATGGCTGCGCAGGCGGGGCGGGATCGGATGGGCGCGGCGATAGTCGTCGACATACCAGGGCTCGCCGTCGATGTAGATGATCTGGACGTAGTAGTAGCCCCCGTAGGCATCGGTGTCGCCATAGACGGGATAGCCCGGACCGTAGCCCCGGTCATAGTCCGGTGCGACGACACAGCCGCTGGCCAGCGTTGCCAGCCCGGCGGCGATCAACAAGGTACGAATGTTCATATGCTTCTCCTGAAAGCGGACGCCCTTCGATGGACATGCCGC
>JBLMYH010000208.1:0-4083 GCA_050258175.1 Hyphomicrobiaceae bacterium | reverse complement strand
ATTCCGGCACGCTCTACCCTAGGCAACTCGACCTGGTCGACCGCTGGCTGTGCAACTGGCACGAACCACTGCGCCTGGACAGCCGGATCGATACCAAGGTCCACAATTTCGTGGTCGACCTTTCGGCCGACCACGGTCCGCGCCGCGTCCGCAAACCCGACAGTGACAGGCCGTTGCGCTTCTGGGCGACGGCAAACCTGCTGCAAAAGCTGCAGGAACTGCATGCCGCGCTGCAGGCGGGCCGACCGCCGGCACAGCTTGGCCTGACAGACACCGCACGCACGGCCGAAAGCCTAGAACTGCTCGAACACCTGCAGCGCCAGTGGGCTTCGCTCGCCACGCGCGAACAACGGCGCGCGCCGCGCGAGTCGATCAAGCGGCTGGTCGACGTGACCCATGGCCTCAATGCCCTCATCCGCCAGATCAGGACCGCCGACGCGCCCGCCAAGGCCTCACCCTACGGTACGGGCCTCAATTACCCCGAAGCGGACGAAGTGCAGGTGTTCGGGTTTGTCACCGGCCGCACGCGCGAGCGCGTCTCGCAAATGACATTGCCGGTCAATCAGAATTCGTCCGATGTCGAACGCTGGGTCATGCACGACGAAAGCGAATACGGGTATGGCGCGGTCGTCGAATCCCGCGACAAGGACTGGTTGCGGGTGGGTGCGCTGATCGGCATCAAGTCGCGTGACGCCCGCGAATGGCAAATCGGCATCGTGCGCCGCCTGTCCCGCCTCAACGACGACACCAGTTCGGTCGGTATCGAAACCCTGGCCGAAACACCCAGCCTGACCCTGCTGCACGATACCGTCGCGCCGGGTTATACCGTCAACGGGTTCGACAACAGCGGCGCCACCCTGCCCCACCCCGGTCTATGGCTGGACGGTGAACAGAAGACCCTCATCATCGACCCGATCCATTTCACGCTGGGCAAGGTATTCGAGGTCCACGGCGGCGCGCAGGAAAACAAGGTCATCGCCCTGGGCAACCCGGTCGAACGCAGTGATGGCTGGACACGTGTCATTGCCGAACCGGTGGACAACTGAGCGGTCTCCCCGCACGCCGCAAACACGCTGGTCGCTTGCGGCGTGAATCCCCTCCGGATGCGCATCCTGGTTTAACTTTCACTAGGTCTCTGGCACAATCGTCGAGAACCCGACACGCCACACAACAATTTCTCCCGTACGCAGATACGGGCGCGCGTTCGGCACCAATCGACCTGGAGGATATGTGGTCCAAACCAACAAGCCTAGCCTGCTGATCGTCGATGACGATCCGCTGATTTCCGATACGCTCACCTATGTCCTGAGCAAGGACTTCGACATTTCAGCGGCCGAATCGCGCGCCCAGGTAAAAAGCCTGATGATGCAACTGGACGAACCGCCGCAACTGGCCCTGGTCGACCTGGGTCTGCCGCCGCAGCCGCACAAGCCCGATGAAGGCTTTGCCCTGATCGCCGACCTGCTGGGCGTTTCTCCCAGCATCAAGATCCTCGTCCTCTCCGGCCAGAGCGACGAAGCCAATGCGCGCCACGCGCGCGCGCTGGGCGCGATTGATTTTGTCGCGAAGCCATGCGAGCCCGAACGGCTGAAGTCCCTGCTGTTCAACGCGCTGCTGGTGCAGGATGCCGAGCGCAGTGCCGACAAGATCCCAGCCCCCGCCAAGGATTCGGGCATCGTCGGCGACAGCCCGGCGATGGACAAGCTGCGCGAACAGATCAAGCAGTACGCGGCGGCGCCGTTCCCCGTGTTGATCGAGGGCGAATCCGGCAGCGGCAAGGAGCGCGTCGCCTCCAGCCTGCACCAGCTCTCGCCGCGCTCGCACAAACCCTATCTGGCCCTCAACTGCGCAGCGATCTCGCCGACCCTGGTCGAGCCCACCCTGTTCGGCTACGCCAAGGGCGCCTTCACCGGTGCCACCAGTGCACGCGCCGGCTACTTCGAGGAAGCGGAGAACGGCACCCTGTTCCTCGATGAGATCGGCGAGCTGCCGCTGGAACTGCAGGCCAAGTTGCTGCGTGTGCTGGAGAATGGCGAATACCAGCGTGTCGGAGAAACCCAGCCGCGCTTTTCCAACGCCCGCGTGGTCACAGCCACCAACCGCGACCTGCGCGCCGAGATCAAGGCCGGACGTTTCCGCGCCGACCTCTACCACCGGTTGTCGGTGTTCTCCATCGCAGTGCCACCGCTGCGCGAAATGGGCCAGGACAAGCTGACGCTGCTCAACCACTTCCGCGATTTCTACGCCCGCGAAGCCAAGAGCCAGTCGTTTTCGCTCGATCAGCGCGCGCAGCAGATGTGGGAGGACTACCACTTCCCCGGCAACGTGCGCGAACTGCGCAACATCGCCATCCGGCTGACCACGAAGTACCCCGGCATGACGGTCAACGCCCAGCAGCTCGAAGCCGAGCTCGACACCGACCAGGCCTATCCGCAGGAAATCCCCCTCGCCAACGACGGCAAGGCGCTGATCGAGCTCGCGCGCAAGCAATTGCAGACGCTTGCCAACTTCAACCTCGACGTGACCCTGCGCCAATGGGAAAAGGCCTACGTCGAGGCGGCACTCAACATGACCCACGGCAACCTGTCGCAGGCCGCCAAGCTGCTCGGCATCAACCGCACCACCCTGTACAGCCGCATGCAAACGTACGGAACCGAATAAACCGTCACTGTGTACCTTGACTATTTCGGTCTGAAAGAAGCGCCCTTCCGCATCACGCCGAATACCGAGTACTGGTATGCCGGCGGCCAGCGGGGTGAAATGCTCGCCGCGCTGCTTTACGCCATCGACCAGGGCGAAGGCATCATCAAGGTGGTGGGCGAAGTCGGCAGCGGCAAGACCATGCTGTGCCGCAAACTGGCCGCCCAGCTGCCCGCCCGGATCGACAGCGTCTATCTCGGCAATCCCACCCTGTCGTCCGACGACATGCTGGCGGCGATTCTGGCCGACCTTGGCATCGACACGCCCGAAGCCGGCCGGCATGCGCGGCTCGCCCAGCTCAATGCCGCATTGCTGGCGCGCCACGAAGCGGGCCGACGGGTCGTGATGTTCGTCGAGGAGGCGCAGGGGATCGCGCTCGACAACCTGGAATTCCTGCGGCTGCTGACCAATCTGGAAACGGCCACCGAAAAGCTGCTGCAGATCGTGCTGTTCGGCCAGCCCGAACTCGACACGCAGCTGGCCGATCCGCGCATCCGCCAGTTGAAGGACCGCATCACGCTGAGCCTGAACCTGTCGCCGCTGACCGAGTCCGAGGTCGCCGAGTACCTGCGGGCGCGTCTCTCGGTGGCCGGCTACCGTGGCCCCGACCTGTTTTCGCCTGCGCTGATCGCGCGCCTGACGCGTCTCTCGGGCGGCCTGTCGCGCCGCATCAACGTGCTGGCCGACAAGACCCTGCTCGCGGCCTATGCCGGACAGACCCACACGCTCACTCCGGCGCATCTGGATGCCGCGGCAGGCGACGCCGAAATCGGGCCGCCCGGCCGGGCCGTGCCCCGCGCTCGACCGCCGCGTTGGGCGTGGCTGAGCGTCGGCTTGGCTGCCGGAATCGGCCTGCTGGCGTTCATCGCCTGGCGGGCGCAATCGCCGCCCCCGGCACCGCCCGCCACTGCCCCCCTGACAGGGCGCACGCCCCTCCCGCCCACCGTAGTTCCCGTCGCCCGCGTGAGCGAACTCGCGCGGCAAACCCAGCGTTGGCTCGCCGTCGCCGCACCCGGAACCCACGTGATCCAGATCGCCTCGGCTAAAGAAGCCGCGCAGGCAGCCGTATTATTGGCAGATTTGAATGCCGCCACGCCGCAACCGGTGCGGGTGTTGCATGGGCTGAGCCGGGGGACCCCCGCCTGGATGATCCTGGCTGGCGAGTTTCCCAGCCGCGACTCAGCCGAGGCGGTGCTGCGCACTTTGCCGGCCGCGCCAGCAGGCGCGCCGTTTCTGCGCACGGTAGGCAAAATGCGCGGCGTAGTCTTGCCAACGGGATGATGATGAATGCTGTGTTGAAACGCTCCGTATTGACGGGCCTGGCGCTGTCCAGCCTCGTGCTGGCGAGCGGCTGCGTACCCCCACGGGCATTCGAGACCTCGC
>JBLMYH010000207.1:0-3049 GCA_050258175.1 Hyphomicrobiaceae bacterium | reverse complement strand
CCGAAACGGTCGCGCAGCGGATTGGTCAGCATGCCGGCGCGCGTGGTCGCGCCGACCAGGGTGAACGGCGGCAGGTCGAGCTTGACCGAGCGCGCCGCCGGGCCCTCGCCGATCATGATGTCGATCTGGAAGTCCTCCAGCGCGGGATACAGCACTTCCTCGACCACGGGCGAGAGGCGGTGGATTTCGTCGATGAACAGCACGTCGTGCGGCTCCAGGTTGGTCAGCAGCGCTGCCAGGTCGCCCGCGCGCTCGAGCACCGGGCCCGAGGTCTGGCGCAGGTTGACCCCCATTTCGCGCGCGATGATGTGCGCCAGCGTGGTCTTGCCCAGCCCCGGCGGGCCGAACAGCAGCACGTGGTCGAGCGCTTCGCTGCGCTTCCGCGCGGCATGGATGAAGATTTCGAGCTGCTCGCGCGCCTTCGCCTGGCCCACGTATTCGGCCAGCGTGCGCGGCCGCAGCGCACGCTCGATCTGCTCTTCCTGCGGGCTGACGGCGGCGGGTGCAATGAGACGGTCGGTTTCGATCATGGAGCGGGAAGCGGTGTACGGATACGCCTGGATTTTACTCCGCGCGGCCCGTCCCAGGCGCGGCATCCTGCGCCAGCTGGCCGCGCCCGCGCGCCTTCGCCTGATAGAGCGCGCGGTCCGCACGCGCGAGTGCGCCGTTGAGCGTGTCGCCCGCTGTGCCCAGCCAGGTTTGTCCCGCGCTGAGCCCGGTCTCGATCTCCAGGCCAAAGGCGTTCAGTTCGCTGCGAAAATGGTCGCTCAGGCGCTGGTACCACGCGTCCAGCCCTGGCGCATCGATATCCGCAAGCAGCACCGCAAACTCGTCTCCTGCCAGACGCGCAGCCAGGTCGGCGCGCCGGGTCAGCGCTTTCAGCGACTGTGCCATGGCGAGCAGGACCTGGTCGCCGACCCCATGCCCGTAACGGTCGTTAACCCCCTTGAAATGGTCGATGTCGAACATGACCAGGGCGACGCGATGCTGCCGCTCGGCGAGCCCCTGTGCCTGCGGAAAGCGGGTCTCGAATGCGCGGCGGTTGGGCAGCCCCGTGAGCGGGTCCGTCAGGCTCAGGTGTTCCAGCCGTGAACGCTGTTCCTGCAAATGCAGGGCAATCATATTGATGTCGGCCGCCACCGCGGCGAACTCAACGTAGTGCGGCACGATGGTGGGAACCGGTTCGTCATGCGCCAGTGCGGTCAGCGCGTCGACAGTAGACACGATGTCGCGCAGCATGGTGTGGCGCAGCCGCACCATGGCAACAACCAGCACCAGCAACACGGCTATCAGGGTCAGCAAGCCTGCCACCACCTGCCGCCAGCCGCTGCGCGTCAGCCATTCCACCGGGGTCTGCACGATGAGCGTCCAGCCCGTGTCTGCCACAGGCAGGCGCATTTCATGCAACGGTCCGTGTATCCCGCCACGGCTGACGATGGTTTCTCCGCGCGCATCGACGAGGGCAATGGCATGGCCTGGCTGGATCGAATCATCGATCACACGCTGGAGCTGCGTGAGGCGCACGCTCAAGAAAATCCCCCCCAGCACGTCGCCCCGGGCATCGCGTACCGGGGATATCAGGTCGATATGTTCTGCGCCAGCCACCTCGCGATGGACCAGCGGACGCCCATCCGTCAACGCGCCCGCACGCCGCAAGTCCTGCCGGCACGCCGGCCCGATGTGCAGCGACTCCGCAGCGCCGAGGACTTCGCCGTGCGGATCGACCAGCGCCACCCCCAATAGGTCGGGCAACAGTCGCTGACGCGAGCGTGCCCACTGCTGTTTCGCCTCGATCGTGCCGTTGCGCATCAGTTCGACCAGGTCGGGTGCGCGCGCCGAGTTGTCGAGCAACGTGCGGTAATAGTCCAGTTGCCGTACCAGACCCGCACGCGTCAGCTCGGCTTCATGCTGGATGAAGCGCTGCTGGTCTTCCCGGGTGGACTCCAGGCTGAACCACAAACTCAGGCCGATCCCGGCAGCAAACATGCCGACCACGCTCAGCAGCAGCCACACCAGGTGGCGTTGCAGCGATGCGGAAGGTCGACGTTGTTGAACGGGGCGCGCCATGGGGGATGCTCAGGTCTTCGACAGCGCCCGCAACGCCTGCCGGATCGCGTCACCCACCGGCAGGTCGGAGGGCAACTGGCTCACGGCCGCGGTGGTCTCACGCTCGTTGTAGCCCAGCGCCAGCAAGGCCTGGCGCACGTCGTCCGACACGCCGGCCGTTTCCGCGCTGGCAATCGCAGCCGCAAACACCGGCTTGCCTTTTAGTTCGAGCAGCAGGCGCTCGGCGGTTTTCTTGCCGATGCCCGGAACCTTGACGATGCGGCCGGTTTCCTGCGCGGCAATCGCCGCTGACAGATCGTTGACGGACAGGCCGGACAGTACCGACAGCGCCGTCTTGGCGCCTATTCCAGAGACTTTCAGCAGTTCGCGGAACGCCGCGCGCTCGACCTCGCTGCCGAATCCGTACAGCAAATGCGCATCCTCACGGATGGCCAGATGGGTGAGCAGGCTGATCTTCTCGCCAAGTGCAGGCAAGTTGTAGAAGGTGCTCATCGGTACGTCGATTTCGTAGCCGATGCCGTTCACGTCCACCAGCACCTGCGGCGGCTGTTTGGCAGCGAGCGTGCCAGTGATGCGGCCTATCATAAGTTCTCCATTTATAACAACAGGATAGCCGCAAGCAGCAGCGGTTGCGCATGCGCGCTCAATAAAGTGAGCTTGATCGCCGGCGCAAGGCGCTCCGGGGTGGCGGAAAACTGCCGCAGTTGCCGCCATGCCCATCAAGCGGCGACGGAACAGCACTCATACCAAGCGTCCGCCCTTCATGCGATAGCCGGCGGTCGACTGCGCGCCCAGACGGCTGCCGTGCGCATGGGTAATGGCGCAGGCGAGTGCATCGGCGGCATCGGCCGTCGGCGCCGTGGGCAGGCTCAGCAGGCGCTTGACCATTTCCTGCACCTGTTCCTTGGCCGCCTTGCCGTGGCCGACCACCGCCTGCTTGATCTGCAGCGCGGTGTATTCGGCGACGACCAACTCGCGCGAC
>JBLMYH010000206.1:0-6211 GCA_050258175.1 Hyphomicrobiaceae bacterium | reverse complement strand
CCAAGGCTCAGGCCAAGCGCGCATAACTCGCCGCGGCGCCTTCTGCCGAAGGCGCCGCGGCCAGCAGCGACGCCGACGCCAGGAAGGCGCTGATCGCCGCTGCGCTGGCGCGCGCGCAGGCAAAGAAATCCGATGCCGCGCCGAAAAACGTCGA
Organism: Hyphomicrobiaceae bacterium; assembly: GCA_050258175.1. Taxonomy (GTDB): domain Bacteria; phylum Pseudomonadota; class Gammaproteobacteria; order Burkholderiales; family Thiobacillaceae; genus Thiobacillus. The sequence continues at coordinate 6,057 of JBLMYH010000206.1, read as the reverse complement.
TCACCTGACGCCCGAGCAGTTGCAGCAGATCGAAGAGATCGAGGCGCGCCGGGCTAAAATCCGCGAACTGGCGCGCAAGCCGCTGGAATCCGAAGAGAACAATACCTGATGCCCTCCCCTTTCATCCTTGATCGCAGCAGCGTCACCCAGGTCATGGCCTGGGTACTGGCGGCCCTGCTGCCCGGCATCATCGCCTACGTCTGGCTGTTCGGACCAGGCATCCTGGTCACGCTGTCGCTCGCCACGGCCACGGCGCTGGCGGCCGAAGCGGCGATGCTGAAAGCGCGTGGCTACCCGCTCAAGCCCTTCCTCACCGATTTGAGCGCGATTGTCACGGCCTGGCTGCTGGCGCTGTCGCTGCCCTCGCTGGCGCCGTGGTGGCTGATCGTCACCGGCACGCTGTTCGCCATCGTGGTCGCCAAGCATCTGTATGGCGGTCTGGGCCAGAACATTTTCAACCCGGCGATGGTGGGCTACGCGGTGCTGATCGTCTCTTTCCCGGTGCAGATGACCCACTGGGCAGGGCCGCTCGAACTGACCTCTAGCCACCTCACGCTGGCGCAAAGCGCGGCGGCAATTTTCGGTGGCGACGTGTCCAGAACCACCCTCGATGCCGTCACCATGGCCACGCCGCTGGACGCCCTGCGAACCGGCCTGCTGCAGCAACTGACGGTCGATGAGGTGATGACGCATCCGATTTTCGGCCACTACGGCGGGGTGGGATTCGAGTGGCTGGCAGCTGCATTCCTGCTGGGCGGCCTGCTGCTGTGGGCGTTGCGCATCATCAGCTGGCACGTGCCGCTCACCTTCCTCGCCGGGATCTGGCTCACCGCCGGCTTCCTGAATTTCTATGACGCCGGGCGCTTTGGCCCGCCCTGGTTCCACCTGTTCGCGCCGTCGGTGATGCTTGGGGCCTTCTTCATCGCTACCGACCCCGTGACCGGCGCGACGACACCGCGCGGCAAGCTGGTTTTCGGCCTCGGCGCGGGGTTTCTCACCATGGTCATCCGCACCTGGGGCGGCTTTCCGGACGGGGTGGCGTTCGCCATCCTGCTGATGAATCTGTGCGTGCCGCTGATCGACCAGTACACCCAGCCGCGCGTCTATGGCGGGGTCGGCAAGGAGCCGCGCGCGTGAGCCTGACGGATGCCAGCCGCAACGCCCTGCGTACCGGCACGGTCCTGTTCCTGTTCGCGCTCGCCGGCACAGCCATCCTGGCGTTCACCCACGACCGCGCCGAACCCGTGATCGTCCGCAGCCAGCAGGCCGAAAAGCTCGCGCTCATCAACCAGGTTCTGCCTGCCGCGCTCTATGACAACGACCTGCTGGCCAGCCGGAAAATGCTGCCGCCGGACGATCTCCTCGGCACGCGCCAGCCTTCCGCGATGTGGATCGCCCGGCGCGGCGGCCATGTCACCGCAGTAGTGCTGGAAGCCGTTGCCCCGGACGGCTATGCTGGCGACATCGCCCTGCTGATCGGCATCGATATCGACGGCGCGGTGACTGGCGTGCGCGTCACCGCCCACCACGAAACGCCGGGATTGGGCGATTACATCGAGCGCGCCAAGAGCGCATGGATCGATCAGTTTTCCGGCAAGTCGCTGACCGACCCGGAGCCCAAGCACTGGAAGGTCGCCAAGGACGGCGGCACGTTCGATGCGCGCGCCGGCGCCACCATCACCCCGCGCGCGGTGGTCAAGGCCGTCAAGAGCGCGCTCGTTTATTTTTCGCGGCACCGCGCTGCATTCGTCGCGCAGCCCCCCCCGCCGAAGGAGAAAGACGCATGATGACGCTGAACGAATTCCGCAGCCTGCTCCACAACGGCCTGGTCAAGCAGAATACCGGGCTGGTGCAACTGCTCGGCCTGTGCCCGCTGCTGGCGATCAGCACCAACGTGGTCAACGCGCTGTCGCTGGGGTTGGCGACCACGATGGTAATGGCCGCCTCCAGCGGCGCGGTATCGGGTGTGCGCAACTTCGTTCCGCACGAAATCCGCATCCCGGTGTTCGTCCTCATCATCGCCGCACTGGTCACCGTCATCGACCTGCTGATGAATGCGTTCGTGCATCCGCTCTATCTGGTGCTGGGGATCTTCATTCCGCTCATCACCACCAACTGCATCGTGCTGGCACGCGCCGATGCGTTCGCGTCCAAGAATCACCCGCTGCACAGCGTGGCCGACGCCATCGGCATGGGCCTGGGCCTGACGTTGGTGCTGATCGTGCTGGGCGCGATCCGCGAACTCGCCGGCAAGGGCACGCTGTTCTCCGGCATCGATCTGGTATTCGGCGAGACGGCAAAGGGCTACATCCTGCATGTGCTCCCCCACTACCAGGGCTTCCTGCTGGCGATCCTGCCACCCGGCGCGTTCATCGCGCTGGGCCTGCTGATCGCCGCCTACAACTGGAACAAGGCGCGCGCCGACCAGCGCGTCCGCGCCGCGGTTCCGGTTGCCGCATGAAGCCGCCGCTGAAAAGACGCGTACCGAAACCGCGTAATCCGTTTGTTGCGCTGGCTGTTGTCCGCAAGGCCGGCGAGCACGAAACGACGGCCCGCGCCAAACGGCAAGCCGAAAAACAGGCCCTGAAGAAGCGCCTGGACGAGCAATGAACCCGAAACGATGAATCCAGCCAAGCGCCACGAAATCTTCAGCCGGCTGCGCGCGGCCAACCCCCATCCCACCACGGAACTCGAATACAAGACGCCGTTCGAGCTGCTGGTGGCGGTGGTGCTGTCGGCGCAGGCGACCGACAAGGGCGTGAACCTGGCGACGCGCAGGCTGTTTCCGGTGGCCAACACGCCCGAGGCGATCTTCGCGCTGGGGGAGGCCGGACTCTCCGAATACATCAAGACCATCGGCCTTTACAAGAGCAAGGCCAAGCATCTGATCGCCGCCTGCAGGATGCTGATCGACCTGCACGGCAGCCAGGTGCCGGCCGAGCGCACGGCACTTGAGGCGCTGCCCGGGGTCGGACGCAAGACGGCCAACGTGATCCTCAACACCGCCTTCGGCCAGCCGACCATGGCGGTCGACACCCACATCTTCCGCGTCGCCAACCGCACCGGCCTCGCCCCCGGCAAGACCGTGCTCGAGGTGGAAAAGAAGCTGCTCAAGACCATCCCCGCGGAATTCCGCATCGACGCCCATCACTGGCTGATTCTGCACGGGCGCTATGTGTGCCAGGCGCGCCAGCCGAAATGCGCGGAGTGCATCATCGCCGACCTGTGCGAATACAAGTACAAGACCACGGCAAGCGTGCACAAGCGTGGCATCGCCGCGGTCTGATGTTCAATCCGCGCCGCGACCAGGTCCGCCAGTTCTTCTTCGACGTCTGGGCAAAATACCAGGCCGGGCAGCCGCTGGCGGGGGCGGAACAGCCCGCGCTCGACGCGGTGCTGGCGCATCCCGAATACCACGCCCTGCTCGATCAGCCCGACCGTTACAAGGAGCGGGATTACCCGCCGGAGTCCGGCGAGCCCAATCCCTTTCTGCATCTGTCGATGCACCTGGCGATCAGCGAGCAACTGTCGGTCGACCAGCCCCCCGGCATCCGCGAACGCTACCGGCGACTGCTCAGCCGCCACGGCGAAGCGATGGAGGCCCAGCATGCCCTCATGGACTGCCTGGGCGAAATGATCTGGCAGGCTCAGCGCTACCAGACGGTGTTCGATGCGGAGGCGTATTTGCGCTGCCTGGACCGCAAGCTCGGCGACGCATAGGCCGTTTCCGCACCCGGATCAGATCGTGCAAATCGGCGTGGCAACATGCGAACCCGCCATCGCGCTGGTGCGCAGTGCCGACCAGACGCTTTACACCGCCAGGGAGGCCTGCCGCAACCAGGTCACCCAACAGCGCGGCCTGGTGCATTGAGCCTGCCAACCGGCCCGGCGCCCCCTGGCCTCAGCCAGCCGCGGCCGCGCTATAGGGCGCGCGCGATCTTCCGGACCGCGTCATCTTCGGGGTGCGGTTCGATGCGGAAGCCGAGGGCTTCTACCAGCTTCAGCATGGGGCGGTTGGTTTTCAGCACTTCGCCCTCCATCACCTTCAGACCCTTGGTACGTGCCACGTCCATCAGCACGTCCATCAGCTTGTGGCCGATCCCCTGCTTCTGCCAGTGGTCGTCGACCACCAGGGCGAATTCGCAGGATTCGCCATCCGGATTGATGGCATAGCGCGCCACGCCCAGTTCGACTTCCCTGCCCTCGATCTCGGTCAGCGCCAGCAGTGCCATTTCGCGCGTGTAGTCGATCTGGGTCAGGCGCGCCAGCGCTGCCGGCGAGAGTTCGCTTAGCGCATCCATGAAGCGGAAGTACTTGGTTTCCTCGGACAGGCTGCGCACGAAACCCTGGGTCAGCTCGGCATCTTCCGGGCGGATCGGACGGATCAGCACGTCGTTGCCGCTCGGCAATTGCCAGCGGCTCACCAGATGCGCCGGATAGGGGTGGATCGCCATATGGCCATAGCGGTCAGCGCTCGGAACGCGCGGCGCGATGACGATGCGCGCATCCAGCGCCAGCGCGCCGTGTTCGTCCACCAGCAAGGGATTGATGTCCATCTCCGCCAGCCATGGCAGCTCGCAAACCATTTCCGACAGCCGCAGCAGAACGTTTTCCAGCGCATCCATGTCGACCGCCGGACGGTTGCGGAACGGGCCCAGCAAGGTCGCGACACGGGTGCGCCGGATCAGGTCGCGCGTCAGATAACGGTTGAGTGGCGGCAGGGTCACGGCGCGGTCCTGGAAGGCCTCGACGTCGACGCCGCCGGCGCCAAACATGATCACCGGCCCCAGCACGGGGTCCGAGGTCATGCCCAGCAGCACTTCGCGCGCATGCGGACGCGCTGCCATGGGTTCGACGACAATGCCGTCGAGGGTGGCGTCGGGGCGCAGACGCTTCACCTCGGCCAGCATCTCGCCGAAGGCGGCGCGTACCGCTTGGCCACTGGACAGTCCGAGGCGCACGCCGTTGACGTCGGACTTGTGGGTGATGTCCGGCGAGTTGATCTTCATCGCCACCGGGAAGCCCATCTGCTGCGCCATCAGCATCGCCTCCATGGGATCGCGCGCGATCAGGGTCTGCGCGATCGGGATGTGGAAGGCCGACAGCAGCGCCTTCGATTCGACCTCGTTCAACAGATGGCGACCGTGCGCCAGCGCGCTCTCGATGATCAGGCGCGCGCCCTGCACGTCCGGCTCGGCCTGGTGCGACAGCGGCCCCGGCGTCTGCATCAGCTGGCGCTGGTTCTCGTAGAAGGCGGAGAGGAAGGAAAACACCTCGACCGCCGGCTCCGGCGTGGTGAAGTAGGGAATCCCGGCCTGCTTGAACAGGCTGCGACCCTCATGCACCTGCGCTTGGCCCATCCAGCAGGCCAGCACCGGCTTGCTCGAGGTCTTCGCCACTTCCACGACGGTCCGGGCCACCTCGGTCGGCCGGGTCATCGCCTGCGGCGTCAGCATCGTCAGCACGCCGTCGACGTTGTCGTCGGCGAGGCACGCATCCACGGCTGCGCGGTAGCGCTCGGCGGTGGCGTCGCCGATGATGTCGAGCGGATTGGCCTGCGACCAGTTGCCTGGCAGCACGTCGTTGAGCGCGGTGATCGTCGCCGGCGACAGCTCGGCCATGCGCACGCCGAGGTCCACCGCGAGATCGGTCGCCATGACGCCGGGGCCGCCGCCATTGGTGACGATGGCGAGCCGGTTTCCGGTGGGCTGGATGTGGGTGGACAGGGCCCGCGCGGATGCGAACAGCTGCAGGATCGTATTGACCCGCACCACGCCGGCGCGCCGAACTAGCGCATCGAACACCGCGTCCGATCCCACCAGCGCGCCGGTGTGCGACAGGACCGCGCGGGCGCCCGTCGCGTGGCGTCCCACCTTGACCATCACGATGGGCTTGAAGCGCGCGGTCGCGCGCAGCGCGCTCATGAAGCGGCGCGCGTCGCGAATGCCTTCGATATACAGCAGGATGCCCTTGGTCTGGGTGTCGTAGGCGAGGTAGTCGAGGATCTCGCCGAAATCCAGGTCGGCCGACGCTCCGGTGGAGATCACGCTGGAAAAG
>JBLMYH010000205.1:0-4205 GCA_050258175.1 Hyphomicrobiaceae bacterium | reverse complement strand
ACACGCCGAAGTCGGTGATCGACTTGATCGCGCCGCTGACCTTGTCGCCCTTCTTGTGGTTCATCGCGAAGTCTTCCCACGGGTTCGACTTGCACTGCTTCATGCCCAGCGAGATGCGGCGCTTGTCCTCGTCGATGTCGAGCACCATGACTTCGACTTCGTCGCCCAACTGGACGATCTTGGAGGGGCTGACGTTCTTGTTGGTCCAGTCCATCTCGGAGACGTGCACCAGGCCTTCAATGCCTTCTTCGATCTCGACGAACGCGCCGTAGTCGGTCAGGTTCGCGACCTTGCCGAACATGCGGGTGCCCTGCGGGTAGCGACGTGCGATGCCGACCCAGGGATCATCGCCCAACTGCTTGATGCCGAGCGACACGCGGTTCTTCTCGGTGTCGTAGCGCAGGATCTTGGCTTCCAGTTCCTGGCCGACGTGCACGACTTCGGACGGGTGCTTGACGCGGCGCCAGGCCATGTCGGTGATGTGCAGCAGGCCGTCGATGCCGCCCAGGTCGACGAACGCGCCGTAGTCGGTGATGTTCTTGACGACGCCCTTGACGATCGAACCTTCCTTCAGGTTCTCCATCATCGCTTCGCGGTCGGCACCCATGGTCTCTTCCAGCACTGCACGGCGCGACACCACGACGTTGTTGCGCTTGCGGTCGAGCTTGATGACCTTGAATTCCATTTCTTTGTATTCGAACGGGGTGGTGTCCTTAACCGGGCGCATGTCCACCAGCGAACCCGGCAGGAAGGCGCGCAAACCGCCCACCAGGACCGTCAGACCGCCCTTGACCTTGCCTTGCACCATGCCCGTGACGATGCGCCCTTCGTTCATCGCCGCTTCCAGATCCAGCCATGCGGCCAGTTTCTTGGCGCGTTCGCGCGACAGCTTGGTAGCGCCGAAACCGTCTTCGATCGATTCGATGGCGACGGCAACGAAATCGCCGACCTTGGCTTCGATCTCGCCCTGGTCGTTCTTGAATTCTTCGATGGGGATCAGGCTCTCGGATTTGAGGCCTGCGTTCACCGTCACGAAATTGTGGTCGATGCCGACGATTTCGGCGGTGATGACTTCACCCTGGCGCATTTCCTGATGCTCGAGGGATTCCTCGAACAGGGCGGCAAAGCTTTCCATGGATTCGGGAGCGGAAGCAGCGGTAGCAGTAGACATTAAGAACCTTCTTGTCCGTCGGTGAGGACGGGGTTAGTTGCACATCGCCAGCCTGCGGGCGCAGGTCTGACACGAAAAAACATCAATCTTGTTGGCTGCCGGCCTTGCACAAAGCATAGTGCGCCAGCACGGCCTGTACTGCCGACTCGATATCCATGTGGGTCGTATCGAGCAACAGGGCTTCAGGCGCGGGTTTCAGCGGCGCCACCGAACGGGCCGTATCGCGCGCGTCACGGGCCTGCATATCCGCAACAAGGGCCGTAAGACTAGCAGAGTTCCCCTTTTCGATCAACTGCTTATGACGCCGCTCGGCACGCGCCTCGGCACTGGCGGTGAGGAAGACCTTGGTCGCTGCGTCGGCAAACACCACCGTGCCCATGTCGCGCCCGTCCGCCACCAGTCCGGGGGGCTGGCGGTAGGCACGCTGGCGGTCGAGCAGGGCCGCACGCACCGTCGGCAGCGCCGCGATTTTAGAGGCGCCCTCGCCCACCGCTTCGGCGCGGATGGCGTCAGTCACATTCTCGTCCGCCAGCCACACCCCGCCGTCGCGAAAGCTTGCAGGCAGCGTCGCAGCCAGTTCCGCCACGCCCGCCTCGTCGTCCAGCGCCACGCCGCGCTTCATCGCCGACAGCGCGGTCAGCCGGTACAGTGCGCCGCTGTCGAGGAAGTGAAACCCCAGCGCGGCTGCGACCCGCTCGGCGACGGTGCCCTTGCCTGATGCCGAGGGGCCGTCGATGGCGATGACCGGAATAGGGTTGGGCGTGGCGTTCATTGCACAATCCCCGCAAAAATCCTGAAGTAAGTCGGAAAAGTCTTGTTCACGCATGCCGGATCGTTGATGCGTATCGGCACGCCGCCGAGCGAAGCCAGCGACAGGCACATTGCCATGCGATGGTCGTCGTAGGTGTCGATGACGGCATTGGGGATCAGGATTTCCGGCGGCGTGATGCGGATGAAGTCAGCGCCCTCTTCGACCGCCGCGCCGACCTTGCGCAGTTCGGTCGCCATCGCGGCGATGCGGTCGGTTTCCTTGACCCGCCAGCTGGCGATGTTGGAGAGCGTGGTCACGCCGTCGGCGAACAGCGCCGCCACCGCCAGCGTCATCGCGGCATCGGGGATGGCGTTGCAGTCGAGGTCGATCGCCTTCAGCCGGCCGTGCTTCGGCGCAGAGGCCTCGATCCAGTTCGGGCCCATGTCGATCTGCGCCCCCATCCGCGCCAGCGCATCGGCGAAGCGTACGTCGCCCTGCACGCTGTCGCGGCCCACGCCCTCGACCCGCACCGGGCCGCCGCCGATGGCGCCCGCCGCAAGAAAATACGAGGCCGACGACGCATCGCCTTCGACCCAGATTTCGCCGGGGCTCTGATAACGCGCCGCCGCCGGCACGCCGAAGCGTTGCCAGCCGTCGCGCGCGATCTCCACGCCGAAGCGCCGCAGCATCGCCAGCGTGATCCCGATGTAGGGCCTGGAGATCAGCTCACCCACGACTTCGATCGTGGTGTTGCGCTGGCGCAGCGGCAAGGCCATCAAGAGGCCGGTAAGGAACTGGCTCGACACATTGCCGCGCACCTCGGTGACGTCGCCGGCCAGCTCAGCGGGATGGATTTTAAGCGGCGGAAAGCCTTCCTCGCCGAGATAGTCGATGCGCGCGCCCAGCAACCGCAGGGCGTCGACCAGATCGCCGATCGGCCGCTCGTGCATCCGCGTCACGCCCTTCAGTACATACTCTCCGCCGGACAAGGCGCAGGCGGCGGTGAGCGAACGGAACGCCGTGCCGGCATTGCCCAGGAACAGTTCGGCTCGCTTGACGGGAAACGCGCCGCCCACGCCCATGATTTCATAGTCGTCGGAATCGCTGACCCGCGCCACGCCCACGCCCAATGCGCGCAAAGCGTCGAGCATGACCCGGGTGTCGTCGGAATCGAGCAGCGCCCGCACGATGGTCGTGCCCTGCGCCAGTGCCGCCAGCAGCAGCACGCGATTGGAAATGCTTTTGGAGCCCGGCAGGCGCACGGTGCCGCGCGCGGCGGTGCTTGCAGGCAAATCGAGAAAGTCCATCAGGAATCCTGAGTATTAATCCAGTGCTCGCGTGCCGTCCGGGCGCGCGAAAAAATGGCCAGCAAGGCTCCGGCATCCTCGGCCGACACGGCGCTCCGAAGCCCCTGCAGCGCGGCGACGTAGGCATCCAGTTCGACCAGCACCGCCTCGCGGTTCGCCAGCGCGATGTCGCGCCACATCTCCGGGCTGCTGCCGGCAATGCGGGTGAAATCGCGGAAGCCGCTGGCGGCGAAGCGGAAGAAGGTGTCGCCGTCGGCGCGCTGCGCCAGATCGTCCACCAGGGCAAACGCCGCCAGGTGCGGCAGATGGCTCACCGCCGCGAAGATGCGGTCGTGCTGCGCGGCGTCCAGCGTCTCGACTTGCGCGCCCGCCGCTTCCCACAGCGCGCGCACAGTGGCGACCGCGTCGGCGCGGGTGTCGGCCTGCGGCGTCAGCACCACGCGCTTGCCCTGATAGAGGTCGGCGCGCGCGGCGCCGGGGCCGCTTTGCTCGGAGCCTGCGATGGGATGGCCCGGGACGAAATCGGCAAAGCGGCCGCCCAGCGCGGCGCGCGCCGCCTCAACCACGTTGGCCTTGGTGCTGCCGGCGTCGGTGACGATGGCGCCGGTCTTAAGATGCGGCGCCAGGCTTTTCAATACGGCTTCCGTCTCGCCCACCGGCAGCGCCAGCAGGACGCAGTCGGCCCGCCCGGCTTCCGTCCAGTCGACGCCGCGGTCGATCAGGCCAAGTTCGCGCGCGACGGTGAGCCGCGCGGGATTCCGCCCGACGCCCAGCACCTCGCGCACGGCACCGGCCTGCTTCAGCGCCAGCGCGAACGAGCCGCCAATCAGGCCGGTGCCAACAATGACGAGCTTGTCGACGATCACAGGCAGGCCTTCAAGGCGTCGAGGAAACGGACATTTTGCCCTGCCCGCCCGACCGACACGCGCAGAAATTCTGGCAGGCCGTAATTGGCGACTGGCCGCACAATGACGCC